>CATBLW010000095.1 GCA_949486985.1 Prochlorococcus marinus str. MIT 9215 | reverse complement strand
GCCTTGAGGAAACGCATCATTCCCCAACACAATCGGCCTTCGCTTCCTCCTTCTATCCAATGACCGAGGCCAACATCCATCCGGTTCAAATAATCCAAGCTAATTACCTTGGCAAGCTCATCCTGGCGTCTTCGCAATTCCTCCCTTACACGCGTGTAATGCATCACAAGCATCTCTGTGCGATCAAACCAATCCTGTCTCTTCAAACCGGAAGCATCAGCCCAGAGTTGATAACGATCAGGAGAAGCTAGATCTGCAAGATGAATCCGATCAAGGATCGGCCGAAGAGCATTCGGATCAGCCTCATCAGAAGCCATCGGATCTGTTAATACAAAAACGCCTCCTGGCTTAAGAAGCCTTGAGACCTCCTGCATCACTTGAAGACGATTGCCTGAATGAAGAATGGCGTCTTGACTCCAAACCACATCAGCAATGCCATCAGGCAATGGAACAGATTCAAAGGAAGCGTCATGGACGGTGATTCGATCTGCCAATCCAGCCTTTGCATTGAGCTCACGATGACGACTGTTCTCTACAGAAGAAATATTGATGGCGTGCACATTCACCTGCCATTGCGCTGCCATCCTGCGAGCGGCTCCGCCATAACCAGAACCAAGATCAACCACACAACCACCAACTGGAGGAGCCCCAGCAAGCTTCATAAGCGTTTCAACAGTTCGCTCGCTCGCCTGGGAGATGGCTTCACCATTGCTCTCATAGAGGCCAATATGAATATCTTCGCCTCCCCAGATCTCAGCATAAAAAAGATCAGCATCGCTGCTGTCGTAGTAACTGGCCGCAACATTGGCAGCCGAAGAAGAACCTGGGGATGAAGAAACTGGGGACGAAGATTCTGAAGATGAAAGAGAAGCCATTTCTAAACGGAATAATAATTACAGCGATGCCTTATCAGATCACATAGCGGTGTTATCACCATCGAAACAATATGCCTTCTCAGCGACATGTACATAGAAGTCTGGATCATGATGACCAGGCAGGTAATCACCAAATGTGCTGATCTTCTGAAAGCCGACTTCATTCATCAAACGGCGCACATATCCATTTCTCAAAGGGAACATATTCAAATGGTAAGTACTGCCATCACTGAATGCATACTGGAATCGAGCCAGACCTTCATCAACATGTTCAGGACTGACATTCACATCTTTGCCGCAATATACATTTCCCTTCCCAGAGCGGACCGCAGCTCCACCATCTAATAGGCGATCATAATTTCGATGATCAAGGATGAGGATTCCATCATGCTTCAAAACAGCATAATATTCAGCCAATGCCTTACGACGATCGCGCTCTCTAAATAGATGAGTAAAAGAATTGCCTAGACAAATAACAGCATCAAACTCACCGTGGATGTCTCTATTCAAAAAGCGCCAATCTGCCTGTCTTGTTCTCAAAAGATGGTCATTATCACGAGCATTTTTAAAAGCCCTAGCCAACATATTTGGGCTGCCATCTGCGCTTGTTACATCGAAACCCTCCTTTAAAAGACTTATGGAGTGAAAACCCGTGCCAGTGGCAACATCGAGAACCGTTTTCGCTCCATGCTCTCGGAGAATCTTGATAAAGAAGTCGCCCTCAGCTTCAGTCCTTGCCTCCCAATCGATAAGGCTGTCCCAACGATCGGTGAATTGCTCAATATATTCCTGTTGGTAATGGTCTGTTTCCCGAACAGATTCTGGATCCTGGCCAAAGCTTTGCTCGTCTTCAAGGCAAGGTTTTTGGGAATGTTGATTCAAAGTCATGCAGTCTAAAACTTGCCGAGATTTTAATAGAGAAATGTTAAATCAGAGAGTCAAAAATTGATTCTGATTTCCTCAAATAACATCAGATCAGCCTGAGCAGAGACGCTTTAAGCCTTCCGATCCTCCAACTCAACAACCTAGCCACTTATCTTCAAGATGCCACTGAAGATATAAATAACGACCCATTTGACACAAGCCGGATAAAGAGCTTGCACGCTTTAAACCCTTAGAGAAAAAGAAAAGGCCCTTATCCCTGACCTATCCCTGAGGCTTTGAGCCCTTGCCCTTGAAAGCGACTGCTGAACAGGAATAAGCTCATC
Source organism: Prochlorococcus marinus str. MIT 9215 (assembly GCA_949486985.1). Taxonomy (GTDB): domain Bacteria; phylum Cyanobacteriota; class Cyanobacteriia; order PCC-6307; family Cyanobiaceae; genus MIT-9215. Next base: position 6,651 of record CATBLW010000095.1, on the reverse strand, counting down.
CGTATAGCGGCGTTGGATATGCCACCTCTCATCAGCCTCAAACAACTCTGGAAGGTGTTTGGAGACCAGTCAGAGCAAGCTCTAAGCGATCTCCAATCGGGGAAAGATGCTGATGCACTGCATGCCGAAACAGGAATAAAAGCAGCCGTTAGTGATGTATCCCTTTCGATTGAAGCTGGAGAGATTTTTGTGGTCATGGGCCTTTCTGGCTCTGGCAAGTCAACCTTGCTGCGCATGATCAATGGGCTGATTTCTCCTAGCGCTGGCGAAGTCGTTATCGAAGGCAAACCTCTTACAGGCATGTCTCTTGCGGAGATTCAAAGGCTTCGCCGCAGCAAGATGGCCATGGTTTTTCAATCCTTTGCCCTCTTTCCCCAACGCACAGCGCTTGAGAATGCTGCCTTTGGCCTAGAAGTTGCTGGTGTCCCGCAGCGACAACGTTTAGACAAAGCCAGGCAGGCGCTGGAGCGGGTTGGCCTGGGTCTTGAACTTCACAACTACCCTCACCAACTATCTGGCGGGATGCAACAGCGGGTGGGGCTTGCCCGCGCACTCGCACTCGATCCGCCGATCCTGCTCATGGATGAGGCGTTCTCTGCACTGGATCCTCTAATCAGACGAGAGATGCAAGAACAACTCCTCGAACTGCAAGCCGAGAGTTCCCGAACAATCGTGTTCATTTCCCATGACCTTGATGAAGCCGTACGCCTTGGTGATCGCATCGCCCTGATGAAGAGCGGCAAAGTCCTTCAATGTGATTCCCCCAGCGAGCTGCTTTCCAAACCAGCCAATGAGCAAGTCAGGCATTTCTTCCGAGATGTGGATGCAGCCTCAGTTCTCACTGTCAAAACGATTGCCGAAACACCAGATTGTGTTCTACGCAATTCAGACGGCCGACAATCGTTAGAGAGCGCAGCAGCAGGCAAAGAGGCCTTCGTGGTTGATGATCAAAATCTTTTCATAGGGGTACTTCGGCCAAATGGCGAGATGATCACAGCCCAACAAGGCCCAGTGCTCACTCCTGAGACAACCATTCGAGAGGCCATCAACTCAGTGGTTAGTGCTCCCTATCCAGTTCCCATCGTCGGAGCTGATCAACGTCTGATCGGTGTGATTAGTCCTCGCAGGCTGCTGGGATCGATGCTTCTCGAATGAATTTAGTCATGCTTCCTCTATTCACAATCGTCAACGCTGGGCCTGTTGGTGGGGCCATGGCAACAACCGTTGAGTGGTTACTAAACCATGGCCAACCTGTATTCCTGTTAATTGAAAGTCTGGTCAATGGACTGACAGGTGCGGCGGAGTTCATCCTTTCAGTTCCTCCGCCCTGGCTCATGGCACCATTCGTTGCCCTACTGGCTGCTTGGCGAGTGAGTTTCGGCTTCGCCGTTCTATCTCTTCTGGGCCTGAACTTGGTGTTGTTCATGGGTCTTTGGCAACCCATGATTTCAACGCTGGCACTCGTTATTGCAGCCTCACTGCTGGCGCTGATCATTGGCATACCGATCGGCATCTTTTCGGCCAGTCGCAAACATTTTTGGGCCATTACCAGGCCAGTGCTGGATCTGATGCAAACCATGCCAGCCTTCGTCTATCTGATCCCTGCCGTGATGTTTTTCAGTACCGGCAGGGTGCCATCCACGATTGCGACGCTGATCTTCTCCATGCCACCCGTCGTCCGGCTCACTCACCTTGGAATCAGGCAAGTGCCGAAGGATCTAATCGAGGCTGGTCGGGCATTCGGCTGCACAGAAAGCCAACTGCTCTGGAAAGTTCAGCTACCCAATGCCTTACCAACAGTGATGGCAGGCGTGAATCAAACAATCATGCTTGCACTGTCGATGGTGGTGATCGCATCGATGATTGGCGGCGGCGGATTGGGTGATGTCGTTCTTCGAGGTATCCAACAACTCGATGTCGGCCTTGGTTTTGAGGGAGGGCTAGCCGTTGTGATCTTGGCGGTGATTCTCGACCGACTGACCCAGAGCCTTACTTCAAATGAACTGACAAGGAAATCAATGCCGCAACGCATCCGAGCCTTCCGCGACCTCTGGACAGCATCATGACCATCAACAACCGTTGGAAAAATCGAGCACTGATCATTGCGGGGGGACTAATCGCCCTGCTGTCGATGCAAAGCATCTTGCGATTAAGCACACAAGGAGATGCCAATAAAGAGACGGCCTCAGAAAAGCAAGGGAGCCCAAAAGCCAACCTTGATGGCAGTCAGAACAAAAACGAACAGACGTCAATAAAGATTGGCTGGACGGCTTGGTCAGATGCAGATGTCGTGAGCCTGATGGCCGAGAAACTGATCGAGCGCCATCTTGATCAGCCCGTCGACAGGGTTATGGCCGATATCGGGATTCAATACGAAGCGGTCGCCAGAGGTGACCTCGACATGATGCTGATGGCTTGGTTACCAACAACGCATCAGCTTTACTGGAAAAAAGTTCGTGATCGAGTAATCAATCTTGGGCCGATGTACACCGGTCGCCTCGGCTGGGTTGTGCCAGCTTACGTACCAAAAGAACAAGTTGGCAGCATCAACGATCTAGCCAAACCAAAGATTGCCCAACTCTTTAGCAACAAGATTCAAGGCATCGATCCAGGCTCTGGATTAATGCAAGCCTCTGAGAAAGCACTCAAAGATTATTCGCTATCAGAGATGGAACTTGTTTCCTCTAGTGGTGCAGCCATGACAGCTGTTCTCGATCGATCCATTCGAGACAATCGTTGGGTTGTGGTGACCAGCTGGACACCCCATTGGATGTTTGCTCGCTATCAACTCCGCTTCCTTCAAGATCCCAAACAGGTGCTTGGTGGAATCGAAGGCATTCATGCCATTACACGAATCGGGCTTGATCAGGATCATCCCAAGGTGGTTGCTTTTCTCTCTAGATTCCGCCTACCTGAGAATCAACTTGACGCCTTACTTCTCGCTGCTCAGGAGAGCTCAACAGAGCAGGCTGTCAACAACTATCTAGCCAACAACCAAAGTCGAGTCAAATACTGGATGACAGGCACGATTGAAGAGGCAGCACCAACATCAACAACAAGCACAAAAAGATAACTCAATACCCAATACCTAGCGGCTCTACAAGGAAATCATCTAAAGACCTTTGGCAAATACAAGAAGGGACATATGACGGCGACGGCCCAAGGCTCTAAGAAGACTCCAAAAAACAACTTCTTGGAGTCGCCTCAAGTACACGAGATATCAAACATGCCTTCAACACTGGGAGCCATTACTTGACACCAAAAGCGATAAAATATGCAGAGAGGAATCAAACATAAGGAGGACTGCTGAAAACACGTTCTCGACATTATCTACTGAAAACATTTCCTAGGGAACAGCCCGCAAACCACTCGCCAGCAGAGAAGCTAATCACGCAAAACAAGACAGGTCTTAGTCAATCAATTAGCGCTCGATTTATAATCTTCAAATAGGCGAGCCAGCTCAACCAACAAACAAAATTGCCATAAAGAATCTTTGTAGACAGATATTATTGACCGGACAATTGATCAAGGCCATCAGACACAGATATTGCAACGTGGCCTCATCGCAATCAGGCTCAATGTCATGACGATCAAGCATGGCCCCTGCGCAGGCCTAGGATCAAAGGATTGATACAGCGCCAATGGGCCAGCAACGTGAGCCGTCGGTCGGCACCCTCACATCAATGATCAGCGGAGCCGTCATCGGAGCGGCTGGTCTTGCTTGGTGGTTGCTTTCAGAAGCCGAAAATCGACAACGCAGTCGTAAACATCGAGCCATGCTCTACGCACCGCGCATGCAAGATGGATCAGAAGCCCTTGAAGCCTCGAATGCTCCAAGAAGCAATGAACAACTTTTAGAGCATCGAGTTGAACAACTCAATTCCCAAATTGCCGACGTGCGAAGACAGCTAGAAGATCTGGGTGCACGGACCTAGGCAGTCGAAAAGTTGGCGGCCGGTAAGTTGACCGCAGCGTCACGTCGTCTCTCCGTCGCCACCATGCTCCGATCCGCCGCAATCACTCAGGGGATCCAACGCTCTCCCAACAGAGCCATGCTCAGAGCTGTGGGATTTGGTGATGAAGATTTCTCCAAACCGATCATCGGCATTGCCAACGGTTACAGCACGATCACGCCCTGCAACATCGGTCTAAATGACCTCGCTCGCTGCTCGGAAGAAGCAGCCCGCAAAGCAGGCGCGATGCCTCAGATGTTCGGCACGATCACCGTCAGCGACGGGATATCGATGGGCACTGAAGGAATGAAATATTCACTGGTCAGTAGAGAGGTGATTGCTGACGCCATCGAAACGGCCTGCAACGGCCAGAGCATGGATGGGGTCTTAGCCATTGGCGGCTGCGACAAAAACATGCCTGGCGCCATGATTGCCATGGCCAGGATGAACATCCCAGGGGTGTTCGTTTATGGCGGCACCATCAAACCAGGCAAATTGGCTGGCTGCGATCTCACTGTGGTGAGCGCCTTTGAAGCGGTTGGCCAGCTCACCAGCGGCAAGATTGATCAGGAACAACTCACAGCTGTTGAGAAAAACGCTTGCCCTGGCGCTGGCAGCTGTGGCGGCATGTTCACCGCTAACACGATGTCAGCCGCAATTGAAACCCTGGGCTTGAGTCTTCCTTACAGCTCCACAATGGCGGCTGAAGACGAAGAAAAATCCAAGAGTGCGGCACGCAGCGCAGAAGTGCTTGCGGAAGCGATCAAGGCCAACATCCGTCCCCTCGACCTACTTACCAAAGAAGCATTTGAAAACGCCATCAGCGTGATCATGGCCGTTGGTGGTTCGACCAATGCTGTGCTCCATCTCCTCGCCATTGCAATCACAGCAGGAGTGGATTTGCATATCGAAGATTTTGAACGAATCCGTCAGCGCGTTCCGGTGATTTGTGATCTCAAACCCAGTGGGCGCTACGTCACCGTTGATCTGCACAATGCCGGAGGCATTCCTCAGGTCATGAAGATGCTGCTTAATGCCGGCCTGCTTCACGGACAATGCCGCACGGTGGAAGGGAAGACCCTTGAAGAGCTTCTACAGGATGTGCCCGATCACCCCCCCGCCGATCAGGATGTAATTCGCAACCTCGATGAGCCTCTCTATGCAAAGGGGCATCTGGCCATCCTCAAGGGAAATCTTGCTCTCGAAGGCTGTGTGGCCAAGATCAGTGGGATCAAATCTCCTGTGATCACAGGGCCCGCGAAAGTATTTGAAAGCGAAGAAGATTGCCTCGCCGCAATCCTTGACAATCAAATCAATGCGGGCGACGTCGTTGTCGTGCGCAATGAAGGACCAGTGGGTGGACCAGGCATGCGAGAGATGCTTGCCCCGACAGCTGCAATCGTTGGCCAGGGATTGGGCGACAAGGTTGCCCTGATTACCGACGGTCGATTCAGCGGCGGCACCTATGGCCTGGTGGTCGGTCACGTGGCCCCTGAAGCCGCTGTTGGCGGAGCCATTGGCCTGGTGCAGGAGGGCGACAGCATCACAGTTGATGCCAACAGAAACCTGTTACAGCTGAATATTGAGGCTTCTGAACTGGAGCAACGTCAACGTGCCTGGGTTAAGCCAACGCCGCGATACCGCAATGGCGTTCTCGGCAAATATGCACGCTTGGTGAGCACATCAAGCCAAGGCGCTGTCACTGATCATCACTGAGTCGCGTTCAAATCTGATCAGAGCGCGTTGGTGAAAGCAAGGCTCTCAACCGGCGTGCCAAGGCTTCCAAAGGGGCCCCATCCTCGGGGGCAGGGCAGCGTTGGCCGCTGCTGCCATCCATCCATACCGGATGCTTGCCTTGCCAAAGCATCGGCCTCTCAGGCTGATCACACCAACTCAACATCAAATTCAGATCAGAACCACTGCTATAGATCTCAAGATCCAAGTCTTGATCTGAATAACGATCACCCTCACGGCTTCTGCTCTCAATCCGGACGATCAAATCAACAGCTCCTCCCTGACTCAAACCATCAATAGAGGAAGCCTTCCGTTCAGCATCATCGGATCCATTCACGAGCACCACGGCATGGAGCCAAGGCTTTAAGCAAACATCAGCCGCTGCTGCTACAAGGTTCGACCAGTTCTCGCTGGAATCAGTGGACGGCACGGATACAACGCAACAGGATTCGAATCTGTCCAGGGCGGAAGCCTGGATTGAGTTCACCCGATTCATTGAATTTGGAGTGAAGCAACTGCAACTGACTGATCCCAGAGGGGTCAAAGCGAAGGGAACGGAAAGGTAACGGCGCTGGCTTCGCTCTCACCGTGGCTTGAAGACTGGCGAAAGGAATATCAATGATTGTGGTTCCAGAAGCGTTGGTTGGAATCGGAGCCACCCAACGCAGCCCTCCAGGGATGCGCTCAGTCAGTCCGAAAACCCCATCACGCGATGCAATAGCAAGTTTGAGCGTGCGCCCCTCTCCATCAACCTCCAATTGCAAGCCCTGATAAGCCGATAGATCAAGAGCTGGCATCAGCTTGGGAGAGCGACAACTCACGAACCCGCCTCCCTCTTCAACCAGCTCTCCCTCGAGGAAAAGCCCCTCAGGGCCAACTCGACAGCCAGCTTGACTTGAGCCTCCCATGATGGAGTCGTTGAGACTTCTCCAACCAGAAAAGTCTCTCAAGCGACTTTGAACTG
>CATBLW010000094.1 GCA_949486985.1 Prochlorococcus marinus str. MIT 9215 | reverse complement strand
TGTTGTTGTCCGCCGAGGCCAAAACCAGCATGCACAGCTTGCAGCGCTGCAACTCCATCAGATTCAGCTACCACGCAACTGGTTCTGATTTCGCTGGTGGCGATCATGGCGATATTGATGTTGGCATCGGCTAAAGCGCGGAACATTCGGCCTGCGGTGCCTGCGGTGGCGGGCATGCCTGCACCGACTGCACTCACTCTGGCAATGGCTGGTCCCTCTTCCAGGATGGCGCCAGACCATTGGGCCAATAGAGGAGCCAAGGCCTTGTCAGCCTGATGTCGATCCTCTTTTTTCAGCGTGAAGCTGATGTCGCGACTGCCGTCGCTGTGTTGTCGTTCTGATTGGACGATGGCATCGAGGCTGATTCCCGCTTCTGCTAAGGCTGAGCAAAGTGCCGCGGCTGTCCCCGGTCGATTGGGAACGCGTTTCACGCTCACCTGAGCCTGATCGCGATCCAGGGCGACACCACGGACCTCCGGTTCGTTGATGCCATTCACGAGAGGATTGATTTTCAGCTGATTGTCATTGAGCTCAAAAGCTTTGCTCACGGCCCTCAGCGCCTTGCCACCAAGTTCTGCATCGATCACACAGCTGACTTTTACTTCGCTTGTCGCGATCAATCGCAGATTGATACCTGCTCGCGAAAGGGTGTTGAACAGGCTTGCAGCGATGCCGGGCCGGCCCATGATTCCAGCACCACTGATGCTCAGCTTCGTCATGTTGACGTCTGCGGTGAGTTGGCCTCCGATGGTTTGGAGCAGAGCTTCACAAAGCTCGCGTGCTTTGCCGAGTTCGGCTGCTGCAACTGTGAAGGTGATGTCGTTACTGCTGCCTTCATGGGTGGACTGGATGATCAGGTCGACATTGATGCCACCAGTTGAAAGGGTTTCGAAAAGCTGGGCTGCCATTCCCGGCTGATCAGGTAGGTGCGATAGGGCAAGAACAGCCTGTCCTTCAACGAGTTCAACGCCATCGACAGGCCTTCCCAGCTCTAAACCTTCACGACCGATGGGACGTCCGGATTTACTGGTGAGGGTTGTGCCGGCTTCGTCGCTCCAGCTGGAGCGCACCACAAGGGTGACGCCATAGTTGCGGGCGATTTCTACTGCTCTTGGATGGAGGACAGCCGCCCCAAGACTGGCCAGCTCAAGCATTTCGTCGCAGCTCACTTGCTCCATCAGCTGGGCATCGGCCACCTTGCGTGGGTCGGTAGTCAGCACTCCGGGCACATCGGTGTAGATCTCGCAGGCTTCGGCACCCAGAGCCGCTGCTAGGGCGACAGCTGACGTGTCCGATCCACCACGACCAAGGGTGGTGATTTCTGCGGTACCACCACTGCTCAAGCTTGTCCCCTGGAAACCAGCGACCACGACCACTTGCCCTTCGGCCAATCTTGTTTTCAGCCGTTCTGTACGCACTTCCAGGATTCGCGCACGACCATGGGCTGATTCGGTGACGATGCCCACTTGAGCTCCAGTCATGGATATGGCTGGAACCCCAAGTTCATGGAGGGCCATCGACAGCAAAGCAATCGAGACCTGTTCACCCGTGGCCAACAGCATGTCCATTTCCCGTTGTGGTGGATTGCTGCTGATCGCCTTGGCAAGACTGGTGAGTTCGTCAGTGGTGTGGCCCATGGCCGAGACCACGATCACCAGGTCATGCCCTTGGTCTTTGCTGGCCGCAATTTGCTTGGCTACGGCTTGGATGCGCTCCACACCTCCGACGGAAGTGCCGCCGAATTTCTGCACCAGCAACGCCATCCAAGCTTTCCAGGAAGGTTTTGATTATTTCAGCGTGCCGTCAACGTTGCCACGTCCATTCAGTCAGCATTAGGGAGTGCTGATTAATCCATCGCGGAAGGCATCACCAGGAAGGGCCCCACGCTTCAGGGCGGCGTCGACTTCTAGCAATCGACTAAGTAACGAGAGGAAGCGTTGTGGTGGCCTGCCTTGCAGTTGCTTGCGCATCACATAAATCCGCTTTGGATTGCCAATGCCTGCCGCTTTGGCGATCACGGCGACATCGCGCTCGCCTTGTTGTTCCAGCAGGCTGACCCATAGCCAGCCTCTGATCTGGCCTGTCAGTGTTGCCACGATACGCAGGGCAGGCTCGCCAGCATCCAGCAAGGCATCGAGACGGGCAATGGCTTCTCCGGCTTCGCCTGCCAAGAGGGAATCGCCAACCTGTAGAGCGTTGGTGGCCATCCCTTCCACCAAGGCTGAAACCGTTTCGGCGGTAATCAGGGTTGGAGTGGAATCAGTAGTGGATGGACGTTGGCCAATTTCGGCATGCAAGGTCAGCTTTTGCAGCTCTGAGCTGAGCCTGGCGCTGTCGTTGCCGATCGCGTCAACGAGGGCTGAGGTGGCCTCCGGCTCGAGTTGGAGACCCATGGCGTGGGCGGTTCGCTCCACCAGGTCTCGCTGGCCCGCACCATCCCAAATCGCAGGCAGCATCAAACTCTTTTCACTAGCCTGCTTTGACTTCACCAGCTTTTGCAAGGCTTTTGTGGTGCGTAGTCGGCCGTCTGGCTTGTTGGGATGAGAGAGGACTAGATGGCAATTCTCTGGGATCAATTCAAGGTTGGCTTCCAAGCGATCGGCGAGTTCGCTTGGACAGCCATTGCAGAACGGACTGTGTTGCAGCAGCACCAACCTGCCACCACCACCTAGGGGTGGGGTGCGGCTTTCTTCCAGCGCCTGATTAGCTTGATCAACATTCGCACCATCGAGGCGGCTTAGGTTGATGCTGCTCCAGGCTGGATCCACTACCTCAGCAATAAGGGCTTCGATGGCACGGTCCTGGGCGGCAGCGTCATCGCCCCAGATCAAGTGGATTGGCATTGCTGCAGCAAACCAGCAGTCGTCACTCGATGATGCCTGAGATGCTCAGGAGAGGCTCCGATTAGGTGAAAGGTTATGGATACGTTTGATCATCCGATCTTTACCGAAAGCATGCGTCTTATTCGTGAGCAGTTGGGAGAGACGGGTTTGGATCCTTTGCAGCAGCAGGTTTTGGAACGCTTGATTCACAGCAGCGGTGATTTTGGCCTGACACCTTTGCTGCGCTTTAGTTCGCGTGCGCCCCAGGTGGGCCTTCGGGCATTGCAGGCAGGGGCTCCGATACTCACCGATACGGCTATGGCCGCTGCCGCTGTGCAGCCGATGTCGCGGCGCACACTGAACGCATCAGTTCACTGCATGCTTGATTGGGCGCCGGACTGTGCACCACAGGGTTCCACTCGAACCGCCGCAGGCTTGCAAGCTGCCTGGCAAGAGTTGGGCTCGCAAGCATTGGGGCAACAACAAGCGCCGATTGTTTTGATTGGCAGCGCACCTACGGCTTTAGAGGCTTTGTTGAAGCTGGTTACCAGTGGTGCGCTCGCGCCAAGTTTGATTATTGGTATGCCCGTAGGGTTTGTTGGAGTGGTTGAGAGCAAGCGCAAGCTGGCCTCCAGCGGTCTGGCGCAGATTCGGCTTGAGGGCAGTCGTGGTGGGGCAGGCCTTGTGGCTGCGGCGATGAATGCTTTATTTCGGGCTGCCTATCTATCTAAATAAGAGAATCGGAGTCATGGACTAGAACGCAAGCTTGCTTTTGCTTGATTGCATTGCCGTTCATCGGTATTGGGCGCCTCGTCTTGAAGCTGATCAAGCACTTGTCGTGCCCGTTGCACGACATCAGAAGGAACTCCGGCCAGGCGGGCGGCTTCGATTCCATAACTGCGGCTTGCACCGCCTGGAGCAACGCGGTGTAGAAACACCAGATCCTCGCCTGTTTCCTCAACCAGAACTTGGAAGTTGGCCACATTGTCGAGGCGGCGCTCCAAGGCGTTCAGCTCGTGATAATGGGTCGCAAAAACCGTTCGGCTGCAAAGATCTGTGGCTAGGTTTTCACTCACAGCCCAGGCAATCGAGAGGCCATCAAAGGTGGCTGTACCCCGGCCGATTTCATCCAGTAGCACCAGAGAATGATCACTGGCGTGATGGAGAATGTTGGCGGTTTCAGCCATTTCCACCATGAAGGTGGATTGGCCAGTGGCTAGATCGTCGACAGCACCAACCCGGGTGAAGATGCGATCGGCGATACCAACCGTGGCTTGCTTGGCCGGTACCCAGCTGCCGATCTGCGCAAGTAATTGCACCAGTCCGATTTGGCGCAGATAGCAGCTCTTGCCACTGGCATTGGGGCCGGTAAGTATCACCAGATCAGTGCCTTCGCCAAGTTGAACATCGTTAGCGATGAAGCTCTGCTCCACGAGTAGTTGCTCGACAACAGGGTGTCGGCAGGCTTTGACTTGCAAAGCCCGGTCTTGGCTGATTGTTGGTTGGCAGTAACCAGCTGTGGCCGCCACTTCGGCAAGGCTGCCAAGGGAATCGAGCCCGGCTACAGCGCGGGCAGCTTTGCGGATGGCTTCGGCTTTCTGGCCGACCTGTTCGCGCAACTGGCAAAACAATTCGTATTCCCGTTGGGCTGCCCTGGCTTTCATTTGAAAAATCTGCCCTTCGCGAGCCTTGAGATCAGGCGTGATGAAGCGCTCTTCATTGGCCAGGGTTTGGCGACGAATCCAATGGTCAGGAACGTTGCTGGA
>CATBLW010000093.1 GCA_949486985.1 Prochlorococcus marinus str. MIT 9215 | reverse complement strand
CGCTTTGATCGCGAACGCACCAGCAAACGCCGCGCGATTGAGCAACTTCAAACCATCCTCAAACGCTGGGAGGATCTAACCCCAAGCGATAGCAGCCTCTCGGAGGTCACCATCAATACTCGTGCTGAAAGTGAATTAGAGCTGCGTTTCATTGAGAAATTGCGTGAAGGGAAAGGGCTACCGGATGGCATCACAACATCCCTGCGCGATGACGTGATCAATGGCCACAAGGGCTACTTGCTTACCTTCAGTAACGGGAAGCAGAGCATTAGTTGGAAGCTTGAGCTTCAAATTCCTATTGGAGAAGGAGAAGGAGTAGAGGTCTTCTCTCGTGCCGATTTCCTGCTCACTCCCACTGCAGGCGGCAAGCCAATCGCGATCTACACCGATGGCTGGGAATATCACCGCGGCAGGCTGGCGAAGGATGCCGAGCAGCGCATGGCATTGCAGCGCAGTGGCAACTATCTGTTCTGGGCTCTTACCTGGGATGACGTGGTCGAAAAACTTCCGAGTGCTCAGAAGCCCCTACAACCGAATGGCTTGGAGCAGGTAATGCCTGCTTTTACCGCTAAGCCAGAACTTTTTAGCCGCTGGTGGTCAGAGGATCTTCAAAACGCGGCTGGGTTGATCACACGAACGCTTCCAGCCAGAGAGGCACAGATTGCAAGCAGTCATGAGCTCTTGATGCAAGTTCTGGTGAACCCAAATGAGCGCTGGTGGCAAGGACTTGCCCAACAGCTCTGCCAGGCACAACTGAGCCCCAAACAACTCAATGCCCCTGAGATTCAGACTGCTATTGAAACCCTTGAACTTCAGGCTCACGTTCAGGAATGGCAGCACAAAGGCGACAAGATCTGCGGACAAGTGCTGGACGTAGCCCAAGGCCTTAAAGCCTTAAACCTTGGAGATATGGCGAAACATCAGAGCCGAAATCCTGGAGCCAGTTTCCGGTCCATTCACTTCGATCCTGAACCCTCCAACGACTCACCGCATCAACAGCAGATTTGGCGGGAATGGATTCGCCAGGCCAATCTTTTCCAGTTCCTGCCTCACCTCTTCATCTCCACACCGGGGTGGAGTGGGGCCGAACAAAACAGTGCACTAAATCCCTATGACGTTTGGATTGATGAAAGTTCAATAGTTCAGGCCAATGGCCAAACCATTCCTTCCAACGAATCCAAGGAATGGCAAACGATTGCTTCCCTGATCGCTCCAGCTTGTCGAGCGCTCTTCCAATTGATTCGCAATGGAAGCACAACAAAAAATCTCCCGCCACCTCAAGCGGGCTTTGAGCTTGAGGGCAGCAAAGGTGAGGTCATCGCAGAAGCTGAATTGGCCTGGCCCGACCAACAACTTGCTGTAGTGACGCAACCCGAAGACGTGGAAGCGTTCGAACAGGCCGGCTGGCGCTGTTGGTTGATTGACGACTCGCCCGACACCATCGCCCAAGCAATCTTTGATGCCCTCTAAGCCCATCCACCCAACCTTATTCATCCACGATCAAGCCCCCCATGAGTGAAGCCCGCCTAACCGTTGCCGTCTCCAACGACTTCTTCAAGTCACTCAACAAACTGCCGGAGAAATCACGCGGCAAGGTGGCGTCATTCATCTCCAAATTCAGAGACAACCCCCGTAGCCCAGGGCTGAATTACGAGCGCATCGAAGGGGGCAAAGACGGCTTTATTCGTTCATTGAGAGTGGATCAGGAGATCCGCTGCATTGTGCGTGCCCCGGAAGAAGGCAATGCCTATGTCTTGCTTTGGGTTGATAAACACGACGATGCATACCAGTGGGCCCGCCGCCGCACTTGTCATGTCAACCGCGTATCAGGTGCTCTTCAAGTCGTGGATGTGGAGTCGGCGGAAGAGGCAGTGTCCGCTGCACCTGAACCCTCTCAACCAAAAGAGCCTTCGATTTCTGCTGTAACTCAGCCTGCTTCTCTATTCACCCGCTGCGATGACGACCAATTAATGCTGCTTGGCGTTCCCGAAGCATTGCTCCCTGCGGTGAGAGCAGTGAACAGCGACGAAACCCTTAGCCGCCTGATCGAATGGGTGCCGCAGAGTTGCGTTGACGGACTGATTTTGCTGGCTGATGGCCGCAGCATTGATGAAGTCATTGATGAGCTTGAACGCAAGCAGCCTGCACCCGTCGACACCAAGGATGTCGCCACTGCGCTGGGCACCCCCGAAAGCCAGGCCGAATTCATGGTCATCACGGATGACGATGTGCTCGAGGCGATGCTCTCGGCTCCGATGGAGCAGTGGCGCGTGTTCCTCCATCCGAGCCAACGACGGTTGGTTG
>CATBLW010000092.1 GCA_949486985.1 Prochlorococcus marinus str. MIT 9215 | reverse complement strand
TGCACTTCTTCGTACTTAATGTCGATCCAGTTGTTGATGAATTCTTCGGTGAAGACTCCGCCTTCCATGAGGTAGTTCTTGTCGGCGTTGAGTGCTTCAAGAGAACCATTCAATGAGGCTGGCACTGTTGAGATGCTGGCCAGTTGATCAGCAGGAAGTTCGAACAGGTCAACATCGACTCCATTGCCTGGGTCGATCTGGTTTTTGATGCCGTCGATACCAGCCATCATCATGGCGCTAAACGCCAGATAGGGATTCGCCATTGCATCGCCTGAACGGAACTCAAGACGCTTGGCTTTGGGGTTTGAACCTGTGAGAGGGATCCGAACGGCTGCCGATCGGTTGCCCTTCGAATAAACCAGATTCACAGGTGCTTCAAAGCCTGGGACAAGGCGTTTGTAGCTGTTGGTGGTGGGGTTGGTGAAGGCAAGGAAGGACGGAGCATGCTTGAGGATGCCGCCGATGTACCAACGGGCGGTTTGGGACAAGTCTGCGTAGGTGCCTTCGCCGAAGAACAGGGGCTGCCCGCCTTTCCAGAGGCTTTGGTGGACATGCATGCCAGTGCCGTTGTCATTGAAGACTGGCTTGGGCATAAACGTTGCTGTCTTGCCGTATTTGCGAGCAACGTTTCTGACGATGTATTTGTAGATCATCACGTTGTCTGCGGCCTGAATCAGCTCAGCGAACTTCATGCCAAGTTCATGCTGGCCGGCACCGGCCACTTCATGGTGGTGCTTCTCGATCGGGATGCCGAGTTCAGCCATTAACAGAAGCATCTCTGAGCGGATGTCCTGGGCCGTGTCGTTTGGCGCTACAGGGAAATAGCCCTCTTTCAGCTGAATTTTGTAGGCAAGGTTGCCTCCTTCTTCGACTCTGCCTGTGTTCCAGGAGGCCTCATTGGTGTCGACGCTGTAAAAACTGCTGCCTTCTCCGGAGTTGTAGCGAACGTCATCAAATAGGAAAAACTCTGGCTCAGGACCAAAAAAGGCCGTATCGGCTAATCCGGTGCCGCTGAGATAAAGAAGGGCTTTTTGGGCCAGGGCACGTGGACACCGTGCATAGGGCTCTCCAGTTCTTGGCTCCCTAATCGAACAAATCAGGCTGAGAGTCTTGTGGCGATAAAAGGGATCAATCCAGGCCGTGCTCGCATCAGGCACCATGTCCATGTCTGATTCGTTGATGGCTTTCCAACCACGAATCGAGGAACCATCGAAGGCCAACCCGCTATTAAAGGATTCCTCGTCGACCATGTCTGCTGTCACGGTGAGGTGTTGCCACTTGCCGTGGAGATCAGTGAACTTGAGGTCAATAAGTTCAATGTTCTCGTCTTTGATCTGACGGAGGACGTCCTGAGGGGATTTGCCCATGGAGATGTTGCGACCGAACGTTTTCTAGTGAAAGACCGTAATCAGAGGCGTGCCACCATTTTTGTTTCAACCACTACATTCTTCTCAAAAAAGGCCATTTCAGAGGCTTTTTGGCAACTGTTTCCGTAACCGTTTCTGTCAACTTGTTCGGATCTCAGGCTAGGAGGGGATTTTCGGCTGATCAAAAGTGTTAATTTCCTCCTAGACATCGACCAGGCTGCCTCCATGCGTGATGCCATCACAGGGTTGATTGGCCGTTACGACCAGCTCGGTCGTTACCTCGATCCCTCTGCTATCGCCACGATTGAGGGTTATCTCAGTGAGTCGGCTTTGCGGATCCAGGCCGTTGAGCTGATCAATTGCGAAGCGACTGAAATCGTTCGAGAAGCTAGTCAGCGTTTGTTCGTTGATGATCCGGAGTTACTGCTTCCTGGTGGCATGGCCTACACCACAAGGCGGCTGGCAGCGTGTTTACGCGATATGGACTATTTCCTGCGTTATGCCAGCTACGCACTCGTTTCTGGTGACAGCTCAATCCTCAATGAGCGGGTTCTGAATGGTTTAGACGACACCTACAAGAGCCTCAGTGTTCCAACGGGGCCAACTGTGCGCAGCATTGTTCTGCTGGGCGATGTTGTTGTCGAACGTTTAGTCGCTGCAGGAATTCCTCAGGATCGTCTTGCCCTCGTTAAACAGCCCTTCGAGCATTTGGCCAATGGTTTGGCCATCAGTGATGTGCGTCAGCGTTGATGCGATTTGAAGGTTTGCCGTTGCAATCCCTCAAAGAAAATCCCAGCTGGGGCGGATGACTGCGTAGGCTCCCTTCAATTGATCTGACCAAGGGCCTTGGCGACGACGCAATCCCTCCCCCCGGTTGACCAAAGTCACAAGAAGGATCTCGGACCGATTTCCACACCGGAACGACTTCTGCTTGGACCTGGCCCTTCAAATGCCCATCCAATTGTTTTGCAGGCGCTAGCGCGGAGTCCGATAGGACATCTTGACCCGCTCTATGTCGAGCTGATGAGTGAGGTGCAGGAGTTGCTTCGCTACACCTGGCAAACCAACAACCGCCTCACTCTGCCGATGAGCGGTACCGGAAGCTCTGCTATGGAGGCCACGTTGGCCAACACGGTTGAACCAGGTGACACCGTTCTGGTCGGAGTTAATGGTTATTTCGGTAATCGCCTTGCTGATATGGCCGGGCGCTACCGAGCCAATGTTCAGCTGATTGAAAAAAATTGGGGTGAGGCGTTCTCTCTTGAAGAACTGGAGGCGGCTCTGATTGAGCATCGTCCAGCGATTTTGGCTCTTGTGCATGCAGAGACCTCCACAGGTGTTTGCCAGCCGATGGACGGCATTGGTGATCTATGCCGTCAACACAACTGCCTGCTACTTCTTGACACCGTCACCTCCCTAGGAGCAGTGCCCGTCTTCCTTGATGATTGGAAGGTTGATTTGGCCTATAGCTGCAGCCAGAAAGGTCTTAGCTGCCCTCCTGGCCTTGGTCCTTTCACCATGGGTCCGCGTGCGGAAGCGAAGCTTGCTGCTCGCAGCGGCAAGGTGCCTAATTGGTATTTGGATGTGTCGCTGCTTAATCAGTACTGGGGCAGCGATCGCGTTTATCACCACACGGCACCGGTGAATATGAATTTCGGTATGCGTGAAGCCTTGCGCCTCCTCGCTGATGAGGGGCTTGAGAATTCATGGACTCGCCATCGAGCTAATGCTGAAAAACTCTGGGCTGGCCTCGATCGCCTTGGCCTGAAGTTGCATGTTCCTGAGGAGCTGCGATTGCCAACGTTGACGACTGTCAGCATCCCTGAGGGTGTTGATGGCAAAGCTTTTAGCCTCCACTTGCTTAATAAGCACGGCATTGAAGTTGGAGGTGGACTTGGCAGCTTGGCAGGCAAAATCTGGAGAATTGGTCTGATGGGATACAACTCAACGCCAGAGAACGTGGATCGGCTGCTCAATCTGTTTGAGTCGGAGTTGCCAAGTTTCCGTCAGGGCGTTGCCGTCGCTGCCTGAACCAGGCTTCAAGTTGCAGTCTTGCCGGCTCTTCCATCACCCCACCCACAACCCGCATTTGATGGTGGGCACTGGGGTGAGTGGCGAGATTTAGGCTGCCTCCAAGCCCGCCCCTCTTGGGATCTGAGGCTGCAAAGATCACTTGTCCCATGCGTGCTTGAGCCAAGGCCCCTGCACACATCGGACAAGGCTCAAGCGTCACCAGCAAGGTGCAGTCGTTGAAGCGCCAGTCGCCTCGCAGCCAAGCCGCTTGTCGGATGGCTATCAGCTCGGCATGTCCAAGCGGGTCGCGGTTGCGTTCACGTTGATTGCTGCCATGGCCGATGCAACGACCCTCTCCATCAAGAACCACGGCGACCACTGGAACTTCCCCAAGTCTTCCGAGATGGTCTGCACGCATTAATAACCGCCTCATCCACTGGCGCTGCTGCATCTGATTGAGTTCTAAAGGTCTTTCCAGCGGCAAAGGCAACTCACGGGTTCTGCTCGAACAATGCCATCAGGAGGGACAATGGAACTTGATTGAGTTTTTCTCTTGGCTGGCACTTCTCAGATAAGTCCGGCCGTTTCATTGGCGCCTTTTGCTTCGCCTGATCATTTCGATCCACAGTTGCAGGCTTTTCTGGAGCAGGCGAGTGCTCGCTTATGTGATTGGCTCGGTTCGGCTAGTCATCGGGGGCCTTTACCAGCCTTAAGTGTTTTGCCTGAGGTGGCACCACCATCACGGCATGGTTTGTCTAGTGATGCCTTGCTGGAGGATCTGCAGCTCGTGATGGAAGGGGCTTTTCAGCCCTCTCACCCAGGTGCATTGGCTCATCTCGATCCGCCGCCATTAACGGCCTCCATCGCGGCTGATCTGATTTGTGCAGGATTGAACAACAATTTGCTGGCCGAGGAACTCTCGCCTGGTCTGTCGCGTTTGGAACGACAGATCTGTAGCTGGTTCGCCGAGCGATTTGGTCTGCCGTTTAAAGCTGGGGGTGTTGCCGCTAGTGGAGGCAGCCTCAGCAATCTGATGGCGCTGGTTGTCGCTCGTCAGCAGGCGAATCTTCAGCACGATCCCCAGGCTGTCGTTTTGGCCAGTGCTGATGCCCATGTGTCATTGCTTAAGGCCACTCGAGTGATGGGTCTGGCTGCTGATGCACTCCAGAGAGTTCCTGTTGATGAAGGTGGACGGATTGATCTCAATGCTCTTGAGCATCAGTTGAAGATTTTGCGATCACAAGGGCGTCGGTGTTTTGCTGTTGTGGCGACGGCGGGGACGACTGTTCGTGGTGCTGTGGATCCTTTGGCTCCAATGGCAGCGCTCTGTGCTCGAGAAGGCCTCTGGCTGCATGTGGATGCGGCCATTGGTGGTGCCTTTGCCCTTTCTTCATCAACAGCTTCAGCCGTTGATGGATTGGCGCAAGCGGATTCGATCATGGTGAATCCTCAGAAGTTGCTTGGTATTACCAAGACATCGTCTCTATTGCTGGTAGCCGATCGAACGCATCTTG
Source organism: Prochlorococcus marinus str. MIT 9215 (assembly GCA_949486985.1). GTDB lineage: Bacteria > Cyanobacteriota > Cyanobacteriia > PCC-6307 > Cyanobiaceae > MIT-9215. Next base: position 27,414 of record CATBLW010000092.1, on the reverse strand, counting down.
AATCTGCTTTTTCAACAGACTTGCCTTATATGGAACCAGCCTGGGGTGAAGCTCATGGCGGTGATATGGGATTGCAGGGATCAAGGCCCGCAGAGGTGCTCAAGCTCTGGTTGGGTTTGCGGCAGCTAGGAGAGAAAGGAATCGAAGATTTGTTAGATGGAGCCATCCAGCGTCGTTGCTATTTGCAGAATCAACTCGATTCGACACGCTTGACGATTCTCACGGGGCCTTTGCATGTGCTCGCCTGCTGTCCTAGCCATGCTGCTCGCGAGCAGGTTGAACAGTGGTCAGTAGCAACGAGGCAACGTTTGCTTGATCATCATTTGATGCTGTCCAGGCCCCTTCATCAAGGCCGTTATTTCCTTAAGGCGGTATTGGGCAATCCCCATACGCAATCTGGGCATCTTGATCAGTTGGCTGCTTTATTGAATCAATCTTTATTGAATCAATCTTTGCCGGAGTTTCCTTGATGTCTCCTTCAAATACTCGTGGTCGCTGGGTGGCGATCGTCACGGGTGCTGTGTCGGTTGCAATTGGCTTGTTTTACTTGACGGTGATCACGGTTCTGGATGCTCGTGGTCCGATGCTGCCGCCTCCCCCCGAGGCCCTGGGCGAGGTGGAAGTTGGCGCCGTTTTTCCCGCCGAAGAGGTTCAACAACCCGCCGCAGAGCTGTCTGCAGAAAGCGCTCCAAAGATGACTCTCGACGGTTGAGGTCGTAGTGGTGCTGCACCACTTCTTGCATGCCACCATCTCCCCAATCTTGATCTTGTTGGAAATAGGTGATGAAGCTGGCGCCGGCAACGCGCGTGAGCCAAGCCGCCGCGACTCCTTGCACCGCACGTCCCAATAGCAGCGTTGGCAGGTTCACGCTCAGAGCTGTTCCGATGAGTGCAACTCCGCCTTTGACAATTCCAAGTCCAGCAAGGGTTCTCCCTACTGATATCGCCAGTTCTTGAGCGCGATTGCGGGTGAGTTGAACGCCATAGACCTTGGCGATTTCCATCACCATCTGTGCATTAACGGCTGCTGTGCCAACGAGATCAACAACTGGCAGAGGCGTTGCGGCAACGACGCCTCCGCTGATCCAGCTGTAACGATCCACGCACTGCCGGGCTTCTTGTTGCCGTTGCTGATCCAGCAGTTGACGGCCTGTATCACCGAGATGGCGGCATTGGAGGAGGATGTTGTCGGCTAGAAGTTCTTCTCCGTCAGCATGGAGGACTTGAGCCAGTCGGCGTAGCAGGCTGTCGACTTCGGCAGGAGGTTGCCATGGCTGCTTGCCTGGACGCGCTACCGATTGCGGCGCGGCGCTACTGGCGACGACATCTTCAGATTCAAGTAAGCCAGCGCAACGCCCCCGCAGCAGATCGAGAAGTCGACGTTCTTCTTCTTCGCCGCGAAGATCGCATTTGTTCAGCACAAGCAGTAAGCGTTTGCCGAGATTGGCAAGGCTGTTGATCACTTCCAGTTCAGTGGCTCGCAAGTCACTGTCCACAACCACCACCATCAGATCAGCTCTGCTGGCTTGTTGACGCGCTTCTTTCTCTCGAGTCAGACCATCGCCACCGGCTTCAAGAATTCCTGGCGTATCAATGAGTTGCAGGCCACGCTCAAGTCCTTTTAAGCGCAGCCGATAAATCTGGCTGCTCATTGTTGAGCCCATCGGAGCGCCAACTTTGCCCACCATTTCATTGAGCAATGCGCGGATCAGAGAGGTTTTACCGCTGGAGCCGGTTCCGAAAACCACCACCACAAGATCGCCTCGGGAGAGTTCCTGGCCAACGCGTTCTCGTTCTTGCCTGAGCCCTTCCCTTGAAACATCATCTTGGAGACGTTCAAGTAGACGATCAAGGCTTTCAAGACTTTGTTTGGCTGCTTGATGTCGGCTGCTGGGGGGTGAAAGTGGTTTGCGATCGCTTTTTTTTGTGCCTGAATTTTGGCGTTGGAAGTTTTTCCACCAAGGCCAACCGACTTGCACCACAAATGTGATCACCAGAGCAGCTGTCAGCAGCAGCACTGGACCCATCAGCCATGGAGGAAGTAGATAGCTGAGATCCCAGAGCAGGTTCCTCACCACCTGAAGGACACCCCCAATAACAAGAAGGGCCACCAAGGCGCCGGCAATCCATAGAAGTAGGCGCTTTTGGGGCATCACTTAGCAGCGATCCTCTCTCGACTAGCAGCCTGAATGATGTCTGCCCATAGAGAGGCTGTCAGGTTGCTTGAACCGCTGGACGGGCTGTTGTCATCATTGCCAAGCCAGATGCCAAGGACCCAATCAAGCCTTGGCTCATAGCCGATGAATAGCAGATCTCTGCCTTGATTGGTGGTACCGGTTTTGCCACCTTCGTTGCCGCCAAGGGAAGCACTCCTTCCGGTTCCTTGTTGGATAACGGCACGCAGCATGGCTTGCATCTGCTTAGCGACAGCCGGTTTGATGGCTTGTTGGGCTCGATGCAGGTTGGCAGTGCTTTGGCCTGTGAGATTGCTGCAACGTTTGCGTTCTCCACCGTTGCAAGTTTCTGCATCAAGCAAGCGTCTGATGGTGGTGGGTTGATGCCAGATGCCATTGCTAGCAACGGCTGCATAGGCGCCGGTCAGCTCAATCAGGTGAACTTCACTTTGTCCGAGAGCAAGCCCTGGAATTGGCTTGAGGGGTGTGCTGATGCCGAGGGCGCGTGCCTGGAGCATCACCTGTTGAAGACCTACTTTTTGGGCTAAGCGAAGCGAAGCGGTGTTACTGCTTTTCGCAAAAGCGCTCGTGAGGTTGAGGGTCCCTTGGCAGCTGCTTTTAAATTGTTGGCCGCGCCAGTTGAGGCTGCTGCAATCAATACGGTCGCTTGGCTTGAAACCTTGATCGAGAGCAGTCAGGTAAACCATCAGCTTGAAGGTGCTACCTGGTTGGCGAAGGGCCATCGAGGCGCGATTGAACTGGCTATTGCGGTAATCCTTTCCGCCAGCAATGGCCAGCACTCCTCCACTGTTGCTGTCGATAACGACAGCAGCACCTTCTGAAATGTGCAGATCTTTTGCATTGGTGAGCCATTGCTGAAGTTGTTGTTCAACGACTCTCTGTAGCTTTGGATCGAGATAGGTCTCGATCAAGAAGTTGCCTTCTGCAGCGACCTCCTCGCCGACAAGGGTCTTGAGGTCACTGCTGACTTGGTCTGAATAAAAGGGGGCGATACGTTCTGATTTCTGGCTCAAGCAGGCCTTGCTTGCCAGTTTGATTGGTTTGCGACGCGTACGTCGTGCCTGATCCAATGACAACTGACCGTTGTCGGCCATTTTGTTGAGCACTCGGTTCCTTGCTTCTAGGGCTCTTTGGGGGTATTGGCAGGGGTCAAAGCCGTTCGGAGAGGGGAGCAGCCCAACCAGTAGCGCGGCTTCCTCCAATTGGAGATCTTTTGCTGATTTGTTGAAGTAAGCCTGAGCAGCATCTTCAAAGCCCCAGCCCACACCCAGATAGACCCGATTGAGATAGCTGATTAGAAGATCAGCTTTGCTGAAGCGATGTTCAAGTTGAAACGTCACGAGCAATTCTCGTAACTTGCGTTCCAGCGTGTCGCCTTGCCCCACCTTCTCTGGATAGAGGCTGCGAGCTAGTTGTTGGGTGAGGCTGCTGCCTCCTTCAATAACCTTGCCGCTATTGATGTTGGCGATCAGGGCGCGGGCTGTTCCAATCGGATCGATTCCTGGATGCCACCAGAAACGATTGTCTTCACTAGCCAGTAGGGCATTCAGCAGAGAAGGAGAGAATTCCTTCAGCTCAGTCAGTTCTTGATGGCGGCTTGAATCGACAGTGGAGAGAGGCTGATTCTTGCCGTCATAGATGGCCAGTGGTCCACGTATTAACGCAAGTCTTCCCCTAACAGGCAGGCTCGTATTGGCAAGGATCAGAAGAAGAGCTGCGCTGCCAATACTTCCCAACAGAAGGAGTCCAAGCCAATGCCAAAGGCGTTGCCATGGCAGCTCTGCTGGATTGCTAAAGCTGAGGATCGGTGATCCGGTTTCTGATGGTGGGGCTACGCAGATGCGATCACCATCCCGCAATTCAAGCTCTTGGACTCTTTTCCCTTGCCACCAAATGCCATTGGTGGAGTTCAGATCGCTAATCAGCCAGTGATTGCCATGGCGATGGAGAAGGGCGTGTTGCCGACTGACGGTTGGATGATTAATCGACAGCTCGAGGTGCTCGTCTCTGCCAAGGCGGTACCCATCACCATGCAACGGAATCTCTCGATCGGGCTGATCAAGCTGGTGGATGATTAGTCGAGCGATAGCTCGACGTTTAATTCTGTTGTCGACCATGGCGGCTGGTCAGAGCATCAATGCCGAAGCAGATCACTGCCACATTGATGGCAATGTCTGCGGCATTGAAAATTGGAAAATTGATCGGGAGGAGTTCGAGGAAGTCGGTGACATGGCCGAGTCTCCAGCGGTCGAGGCCATTGCCGATGGTTCCTCCTAACAGAAAGGCCAGCGCTAGTCCTTGCCAAATATGCATAGGTTGTGATCGCCATAGCCAAATCAGTAAGCCCATCGCGACGCCAAGGCTGAGTACTCCAAGCAATGCTGTGGAATCACTAAACAGGCTGAACGCTGCACCTGTGTTGTTGACCAGACGAAGTTGAAGCAGGCCAGGAATGAAGGTTTTGGCCATCCCAAAGTCGAGCTGTTGACGAGCCCAGCTTTTGCTGAGTTGATCAACGAGAACAAGGAAAAAGCTGATTAGAAGTAGAGAGCGGCGTGGAAGAAGGCGCTGATTCATTCGACAAAAAGTAGGCGTCTACAAAGCAAGGCGAGAACACCAACTCCTGCACACAGAGCAAGTTGTGCAGGTAGGGGGCCAAGTGTGTAGCTGAAGAGAAGTTCGGGAAGTGGCTCAGGCCAGCGAGAGAGCAAGGAGCCAAGAACCAGATTGAGCATGCCGCAGAGTTGCAGTAGCACCAAACCGGCCATGGCAGACAAGGTCAGCCTCTTTAGATCATTCATGCCCTCCTGTTGGGCAAGGCGACCACTAAGCCAGGCAGCTGGAACGAACCCGGCAAGGTAGCCGAAACCTGGGGTGAGTACATAGCTAAGTCCTCCTCCACCATGAAAAACGGGCAGGTCAACAAGGCCAATGGTTAGGTAGGCCACTGCGGCGATCACCCCTGCTCGCGGTCCGCAGACGAGTGCACACAGCAGTAGTGCCGGGACTTGCCAAGTGCTGGGCAGGCTCAAAACCTTGGGAGGCAACTCAAGACTTGGGATCACTAGGGCAGCAGGAATCAAGCCTCCGATAAGGATCATCATCAGGCCGGCTAGGGCGCCGCTCCACGTGGCCAGGGCCCGCACAAGGGGATATCAACTTTCCCCACTTTGCAGTAGGAAGTTGTTACTGCCCAGTCCTTATGGATCTCTCTATCGGTGATCAGGTCTATTTGAAAGTTCCTTTGCCTTATCTCAAGACAGCGGATTCGATGCCAATGCTGCGACCTTCTGACTTGGTCTCGCCTGATGAGCCTGGAGAGGTTGTGGGCTTACGTGCCAAGGATTCCGTCGAGGTCCGCTTTCGTCGCGGCACTTTCCTAATTGCTCTTGATCGTTTGGCTTTGCATCGTTCTGAAGAAGGAGAAACGGCTTCTTCTTAAGAGTGTTTGGGATTCAGTTGCTGCCAGGTTTTGGCCAGGTTCCGCAAGCTGTTTTCCGGTCCGCAGAGGCTGAGTTTTGGATCCACGAGATGCTTTTTAGCCACTGCCTGGAGGGCCTCCCCATTCAACGTTTCGATCGCTTTTAGGCTTTGTCGGTCATGGTTGTCGGGCAATCCCAGCCCTCTGAGTTGAGCGCGACGTTCGGCACGTTGTCCTGTTGTTTGGGTCGCATGGGCAAGTTGTCCATGAAACTTCGCTCTTGCCAAGCTGACGTCTTCCTCTGAAATCCTTGTTTGGCTGAGTTCCCACCAGCTTTCATTGAGGAGTTCAAGTGTGAGTTCTGCTTTCTCAATGCTTGTTGAGGCGTGAAGCACAAATGGCGCAGCTCCTTCTCTTGCTGGGTGATGTACCCCGACGTCATAGGCCACTCCGTGTTCTTCTCTCAGACGTCTAAATAAGAGGCTTGACATGCCTGATCCCAAATGACAGGTCAACAAGCGCAGGGCTAGATCGTCTTGGTGACCATGGGGAAGGGTGGCTTGTCCCAGCATCAGAACCACTTGACCAGTGGGTTCTTCTTGAAGCATCAGGTTGGAACCGTTGGCCGTGCTCTTTGGGCTCTCCATCTCCCATGACGGCTGCGGGGATAACGGCGTTGGTTGTTGGAACCAAGCCTGGAATGGATCCATCGCTTGCAGTCGTTGATTGAAGTCCTCGGGGATCGTCCCGGCGATCGCCAGAACGGGTGCTTGTGATGAGAGCTGGTTGATAAGAGGAAGAAGCTGCTTTCGGCCTAGCTGGTTGAGATCTTTGCTTAGTCCAAGGGGGTCGTGACCATAGGGGCCATGGCCATAGGCCAACTGCCTCCAGCCATCAAATGCAAGGTGAAAGGGATCCTCACGTTGTCGTTGAAGGGCCTGAATACTCAATTCCCTTTCGAGGGCTAATTGGTCGGAGTCGAGGTGCGGTTCCATCAGCATCCAGCCGAGGAGCGGTAGCAGGTGATCGGCATCGTGATCGGCACATTTGAGACTGATCAGCAGCCCGTCTTCGTGAGTGTCACAGCGCAACCCAGCACCACAACCTTCCACTAGGTCAGCCATGGCTAGGTGGTCGAAGGGGCCGCAGCCGCGGGTGAGCATCGAACCAAGCAATTGATGGGCGCCTTTTTGCCCGCAGGGATCAGCACGGCTTCCACCTCGAATCCAAAACTTGGCTGCCATCACTCCTGGAGCGTTAACTGGCTCGAGAACCACATCCAGTGGATTCATCACTCCACCTCCAAGGGCTTGGCGATCAGGGTGAAGCTTCCTTCAGGTTGAAGCAGAGGGAGCATGTCCTCTTGGAGTCTTGTTCCTGTCCAAGTCGATAGATGATCAAGCGGTGCCAATAAAGGTTGGCTGCGGTGCCAGAGAGCTTGGCTGCCTGCTAGGCCTGCGACTTGAGAAGGTGCTTCGAGGCTGAAGCAGAGTCCATTGCTGACCAGCTGGTTGGCACGTTTGAGCTCATGCGGTTGAGGCACTGCACTGAGGCTGGCTTGCAGTAAATGTTGGATTTCCTTCTCGACCTGTTCAAGTTGCTCTTCTTTGCAGCAGGCTTCCAGCATCACCAGGCTGCCCTGCTCAAGGACGGTGATATCCATCTCGATTGATTCGACGATCTGCAACTCTTCTCGCAGGTGTTGAACCAGCCGACTCCGTCGCCCTTCTGCAAAAAGGGTTGTTGCCAGATCAGCACCCATCACCATCGCTTGGTTGTTCGCAGAAGGCAGTGGCCAAGCCATCAAAATTCGGCTGGATTCCAGCCTGGCAATGTGCGTTTCGCTTCGCCCTGTTTGAAAGTTGATTGCTTGAAAATCAGCAGAATCAGCCGCTTCGTTGGCTTCGCTATTGAGTTGGGCAAGGCTGCTTTGGCCAAGCATGTCTTGCAGGCCCTGGGGGATCGCACCAGCAATGGCTATGCAGCAGTTTGGGCCGCGATAACAGCGGCTGTGAAAAGCACGCATTTGCTCTGGATCACTGGCTTGAAGGCTCGACTCAAACCCAAGGATGGCGCGGCCGTAAGGGTGGTTGGGGCAGCAGGCTTCGAGGAGCTGTTGCACCATTTGTTCATCTGGTTGATCCCGGTATTGAGCGATTTCCTCGAGCACAACACTGCGCTCTGTTGCATAGGCCTCCGCTCGCAAGGCCGGGCTTAAAACAAGGTTGAGCAAAAGCCCCAGTGCTTCGGCGGCAGCATTGGGTGGCACAAGCACATGGAAGTGAACGTCATCGAAACCGGTCGCTGCATTGCTGCTGCCACCAAGAGCTTCAATCTTTCTGTCGAACTCACCGGCGGCCAAATCTGCACTTCCTTTGAACACCATGTGTTCAAGAAAGTGGGCAAGTCCCTCTTCTCCAGGGCGTTCAACACTGCTACCGGCTTTGCACCAGAAATCAATACAGGTCAGGGGTGCATCCGGCATCGGAGCCATGACGCAGCGGGTGCCGTTTGGTAGCGACCAGTGTTGAAGATTTGGGCCTGGTGTGGATGGTGCCAGTGGTGCGTGGCAAAGTCCCATATTGAGCCTTATAGCCATCGTGGCCATCGTGCTGCCTTCTTCCTCTTCCAGCGGCCCGGTCATTCACCCATTGGTGGAGGCCCTGGCCGAGCGGATTAGGTGCCGCAGGGAGCTTTTGCCAGAGCTTAGTCCTTTAGCTGTGGACCCTGAATTGGAGGCGATTAGCGGCACTCTTGATGGAGAGCTCTTGTTCATTCGCAATGAATTGCATCGCTGCAGAGGGCTGCGAAAGTTGCATCTTGAAATTGCCCGGCTAGGGGCAGGCTTGCAGATTCTCCATAGTGTTTTCTTCCCAGATCCTCGTTTTGATCTGCCGATATTCGGAGCCGATATTGTTGCCGGCCCGGCCGGTATATCGGCGGCGATTGTTGATTTGTCGCCTGTGGGGCCAAGCTTGCCTTCGGTTGTTCTCGATGGCCTCGAGGCCTTGCCCGTGTCTCCGTTTAAACAGGTGAGGGAATTGCCTGCTTGGGGAACAATCTTTTCCCCTTTTGTGCAATTCATTCGTCCGGCTGGCCAAGAGGAGGAAAGCTGGTTCGTTGATCTTGTTGATGGTTATTTGACTGTGCTCTCGCATGCGGTGGAGGTTTCTGCTCCCAATGCTCCAGATGCGGCATCTACGATCCAGAGGCATCAGGGTCAGCTTTCCTATTGCCTTCAACAGAAACGCAACGACAAGACGAGAAGAGTTCTGGAGAAGGCCTTCAATCCTCAGTGGGCGGATCGCTACATCGAGGAGCTGTTGTTCGACGATCCACCGCCTCCTTAGAAGGACGAACGTGGTTGTGGTTGCTGAGTGGAGGATTAGGGCTGGTTGTTTGTCTTGGTGTATGGAATCTCACACGCCGTCCTTCACCTCCTCCGCCCAGCCAGGTTGAGGTTCCGGTTGTTAGGCCTGTTGAAGCTGTTGCCGCTCTTGGGCAGCTGGAACCAGCAGGAGAGGTTCGACGCTTGGCTGCTCCGGCTAGCGGTTTTGGGGGAACACCTCGGATCGCAGCGTTGAACGTTGACGAAGGTGATGCCGTTCAACGCGGTCAGGTCTTAGCGGTGTTCGATAACCGTCCTCAACTGCTTGCTGATTTGGCAGGAGTTAAGGCAAGGCTGCAGACCCTTGATGTTCAAATTCGTATGCAGCAGAGGGAGGTTCGTCGTTACAAGCAAGCCGCAACTGAAGGGGCTGCAACTTTGGTGCTCTTAGAGGAAAAGCAAGACGAACTGGTCAAGCTCGAGGGACAGCGCATGGAAGCAGTCGCCGAGAGCCGTGGACTCAATGCTGACCTCGCTAATAGCGAACTCAAATCTCCTGTCGATGGCGTTGTCTTGCGCATCCACAGCAGGGTTGGTGAACGTCCTGGAAATGAAGGCGTTTTGGAGGTGGGTGACAATCAGCGCATGGAGGCCCTGATCGAGGTCTATGAGTCAGATGTTGAACGGGTGAGCGTTGGACAAGCCGTCAAGCTCACGAGTGAAAACGGCGGCTTCAAGGGAATACTTGACGGCCGCGTCGAGAGCATCAGCCCTCAGGTGCGTCAGCGCAAGGTGCTTTCTACAGACCCCACTGGTGATGCTGATGCCAGGGTCGTTGAGGTTCGTGTGCGCTTGGCACCCGAGTCAATTGCTCGCGTCAGCCGTTTGACGGGCATGAAAGTCATCGCTCGCTTCCAACCTTCCTGATGCGGAGGTTTTGGCAAGGACGGCGTATTCCGTTGGCTTGGTTATTGCTAACGCGGCAACCTTTGCGGCTTTTTGTTGCCCTGGCAGGAATCAGCTTCGCTGGAATCTTGATGTTTATGCAGCTCGGATTTCGTGACGGGCTTTTTGATGCCAGTGTCACCGTGCATCGCTTGTTCGATGCTGATCTGGTGCTGATCAGTCCTCGTTCGATGAGCTCGATCAGCATGAGCGGCTTCCCTCGTCGCCGGCTCGTTCAGGCGATGGCGCATCCAGATGTGCAGGGCACCACGCCTGTGAACTGGAACTTCCTTCTGTGGCGAAATCCGGAAACCCTTTCAACACGTTCAATTCTGGCGCTTGGTTTTGAGCCGGGTGATCCATTGTTTACCGATCCTGAGTTGGCGGCCAAGGCTCAGGCGCTTACCAAGCATGGGCGCGTGTTATTTGATCAGCTGTCTCGAGATGAATTCGGACCCATTAGCGAATGGTTCCGAGAGGGCCGCACGGTTGAGACTGAACTTTCAGGCAAGCGAGTGCGGGTAGCGGGCCTCGTCACTCTCGGACCTTCATTTGGTGCGGATGGGAACCTGCTTACCAGTCGAGAGACATACCTGGATCTGTTGCCGAGTACACCGCCTGGCAGCATCGAGATCGGATTGGTGAGATTGCGACCGGGCGCGGATCAGGAAGCCGTGGCTCGCTCTCTTACAGCGAGCTTGCCCAGCGATGTGAAGGTGTTCACTCGCCATCAATTCATCGAGTTTGAGAAGAACTATTGGCGCACCAGCACATCGATTGGATTCATTTTCAGCCTCGGTGCAGCGATGGGTTTTGTTGTTGGTTGCGTGATTGTTTATCAAATTCTCTATAGCGATGTCAGTGATCATTTGCCCGAGTACGCCACTTTGCTGGCGATGGGTTACAGGCTGAAAACTCTTTTAGGCGTGGTTGCAAGGGAGGGAATATTTCTTGCGGTTATGGGTTATGTGCCTGCATATGCCGCTGGTCAAGCTCTTTATGCCTTAGTTCGTAGCTCAACAAAATTGCCTGTGGCTATGGATCTATCGCGGGCCACGCTTGTGTTCAGTTTGATTTTGGTGATGTGTATGGGGTCGGCTCTGCTGGCGATGCGGCGGCTGGTGGATGCCGATCCTGCGGAGATCTTCTGATGGGTTTGGCTTCGTTTAATGCAGCCGACCAGTCTGATTGGGCTCTTCATGACGGCCCAACTGTTGAGATCGAAGGGCTCTGCCATTGGTTTGGCAAAGGCTCAATGCGCCGCCAGGTTCTCCAGTCCATCTCACTGAAGATTGCCCCTGGTGAGGTTGTTTTGCTCAGCGGACCTTCTGGCTGTGGCAAGACCACCTTGCTCACCTTGATCGGAGCCCTACGCCAAGTGCAGCAGGGAGATATCTGTGTGTTTGGCAACCAGCTGCATGGATCACGACGGCGACAACGACAGAAGTTGCGACGTCAAATCGGCATGATTTTTCAAGGGCATAACTTGTTGCGTTGTCTCACGGCCGAACAGAACGTTCAGATGGGTGCAGATTTGTTGGCAGGCCTTTCCTATCGATCAAGAAGGGATCAAGCTCGTGATTGGTTAAGGGCTGTTGGTCTTGATGATCATTTGAGCAAGATGCCCCATGACCTCTCGGGTGGCCAAAAGCAGAGGGTTGCGATTGCTAGGGCTCTGGCGGCGCGGCCAAAGTTGTTGCTGGCAGATGAACCCACAGCTGCTCTAGACAGCGTTACGGGTCGCGAAGTTGTTGATCTTCTCAAGAGGCTCGCTCGTGAGCAGTCCTGTTCAGTGTTGATGGTTACTCATGATCCCAGGATTCTTGATGTCGCGGATCGATTGATTCAGATGGAAGATGGTCGCTTGATCCCCCCCACTTGAGTAGATTGGTTTGAGTACTTCAGCCCGGACGTCCAAACAACATGGCTAAGCGGAGAAACCTTAAGAAGGAAAAGCAGGAGCGCAATCGCGCTTATGCCCGCAAATTCAAAAAGCGCAAGCTTCGCAATGACGGCCGCGGCGAAGGCGCAGGCAATGGTGTCACAGGCACCGCTAACAACGGTGGGGCCGCTGACTGATCAGCTCTCCCTTTAACGCCAATCCATCAAAAAGGGCTCTAATCAGCCCTTTTTTTGTTGTCCCTGGACTGCTGTGTTTGAGGTGGTTGATTCCCTTGGCTGTTGTTTGCCTTGGATCATGTTTACCTAGTTAGCGCTTGTTTCCCTAGTGTGTTGTTGATTAGCAGTTGGCTTTGTAGGGGATGTTTGCAAGTGTCGTCATACCCACCTACAACCGGCTTCCGATTCTTGAAAAGTGTCTGACCGCCTTAGAGAATCAGGCTCTTGCAGGAGAGCTCGAGGCCTACGAGGTTGTTGTTGTCGATGATGGTTCAACTGATGGAACCCTCGATTGGTTGAGGGATGAAGCGACACGTTTTCCCCATGTACGCATGGTTAAGCAAGAGCATGGTGGGCCTGCAGAGGGCCGTAATCGCGGCGTCGACCATGCCCGTGGTGATCTGATTGTTTTTATCGACAGCGATCTGGTCGTAACCGAATCGTTTCTCGCCTGTCATGCCCGAGCTTTGCGAAAAAGTTGGCAGCGTCGCGGTGATCGGCTCTCGTTCACCTATGGCGCAGTGATTAACACAGCAAATTTTGAGCAGCCAACAAAGGAACCCCATAAAATTCAGGACAATTCATGGGCTTATTTCGCGACAGGCAATGTGGCCATTGATCGCGAGGTGCTTGAACGTTCAGGACTATTTGATACCAGTTTCCGGCTCTATGGCTGGGAGGATTTAGAGCTCGGGGAACGCTTGCGCCAGATGGGCGTTGAACTGGTGAAATGTCCCGAAGCTGTCGGTTATCACTGGCATCCTGCGCTGCGTCTTGAGCAGGTGCCAGATCTGATCAGGATTGAGCGGGAGCGGGCTCGCATGGGTTTGGTCTTTTACCGGAAACATCCAACCCGACGTGTGCGTTTCATCATTCAGTTCACTTGGCTCCATCGCTTGCTTTGGGAAGTGCTGACGATTGGGGGAATGATCAATGAGCGCAGTATGAGGCCCTTCTTGGCCCTATTGATTCGTCGTGGTTATCCAGGTTTGGCCATGGAGCTGTTGCGTTTACCTCTCAATCGCATTGGTGTTCGTGCTCTTTACAAAGAGGCCGCTCTGGCGGGGCTGCATTGAGCCGCTTGCTTTGTTAAATTCATGGCGTTCTTTCATCCCGCACACCTGTCCGTTTCGGGTGATGACTGAGTTGAACCATGCCTTTTGGCGTGATTTGCTCTCATACCTGGCAGGTGGAGGCGAACCCGAAACCTAAAAAACATGGCTGTTGTCACTCTTTCCGAGATGATGGAGGCTGGTGCTCACTTTGGCCACCAGACCCGTCGTTGGAATCCAAAGATGTCGCGCTACATCTACTGCGCGCGCAATGGAGTTCACATTATTGACCTTGTGCAGACAGCTGTCTGCATGAACAATGCCTATAAATGGACCCGTTCTGCTGCACGAAGCGGCAAGAGGTTCCTGTTTGTCGGCACGAAAAAGCAAGCTTCCGAGGTTGTAGCCCTTGAAGCAATGCGCTGTGGTGCGTCTTACGTGAATCAGCGCTGGCTTGGTGGCATGCTCACCAACTGGACCACAATGAAGGCCAGGATTGATCGTTTGAAGGATCTCGAGCGGATGGAATCCAGTGGTGCGATTGCCATGCGACCGAAGAAAGAAGGGGCTGTTTTGCGTCGTGAGTTGGAGCGATTGCAGAAGTACCTTGGCGGTCTGAAAGGCATGCGGCGATTGCCCGATGTCGTCGTTTTGGTTGATCAACGCCGTGAAACAAACGCTGTGTTGGAAGCGCGCAAGTTAGATATCCCTTTGGTGTCCATGCTTGATACCAACTGTGACCCTGATCTTTGTGAGGTACCCATTCCTTGCAACGACGATGCTGTTCGTTCTGTGCAGCTTGTTTTGGGTCGTCTTGCTGATGCCATTAATGAAGGCCGTCATGGTGCCCATGAACAGCGTGGTGCTGATGACGGCGACGGCTAACTCGATTAACCACAGCTAACTTCTTTCTCTGCCGACGCCCTTCTCACTAGGTCGTCGGCAGACCATTTGAACCCACTTTCACCTTCCCTTCTAATTCCCATGGCGGACGTATCAGCCAAGCTCGTCAAGGACCTGCGTGACAAGACTGGCGCGGGAATGATGGATTGCAAGAAAGCCCTGGCTGAGACCGGTGGCGACATGACCAAAGCGTCTGAGTGGTTACGCCAGAAGGGCATCGCCAGCGCTGAGAAGAAATCTGCCCGCACAGCCGCTGAAGGTTCCATTGGTAGCTACATCCATACGGGAGCCCGTGTGGGAGTTCTGATTGAGCTGAATTGTGAAACTGATTTTGTTGCTCGGGGAGATTTATTTCAGGGTCTATTGAAGGATGTGGCGATGCAGGTTGCAGCTTGCCCAAATGTTGAGTACGTGAGCACAGATGAAATTCCTGCTGATGTGATTGAACGAGAGAAATCCATCGAAATGGGTCGTGATGATCTTTCTGGAAAGCCAGAAAAGATGAGAGTCAAGATCGTTGAAGGAAGAATTGCTAAGCGTCTTAAGGAACTGGCTTTACTGGAACAACCTTTCATTCGCGATAGCTCCATGACTTTGGAAGAACTGGTCAAGCAGGTGGCTGGAAAGATTGGCGAGAATGTAAAAGTCCGTCGCTTCACTCGCTACACCCTGGGAGAAGGCATAGAGGTTGAAACGACAGACTTTGCCACTGAAGTGGCATCAATGTCGGCATCCTGATTTTGGTTTCGGAGCAGCAGATTTTGCAAAGCTTCGATCCAAACCAGCAGCTTGCACTCCTGCAGATGCAGGGTCAGTCTTTGGTGCCTGATCTTTATCGTGATCAGGCCCTTTATCTTCAGTTGATGAGAGGGGGACTTTTGAGTGCTGTTAGGCAAGCACTGTTTTTATTGATAACAGATAAAGATCAGAATCGACTGAATGCGCTTTCCTCAAAATCTCAGAAAGCTTTCCAAGAAAAGGTTGAGCAACTTGTTTCACGTTGTTGCTCCCTTCTGACTGTTGAACAGTTAATGGATCTCGTCCGTCAAATGGAACGGGAACGACAGCGAAAGAGAACTCAGGCGAGGCGAGAGTTAATGCTGGCCCTTAGCCCAGAAAGCCAACAGTCGAATGATGAAGCTGAGGGCTCTATTCATCTGAGTCTGTCACCGCCGCTAGAGCATCCAGAGCTTCTTGAGGGTTTGTTCGCAGCTGAGCAAACACAGGTCATTGGTTCTGTTCAAGAGTCGGACTCCAATCAAGCCAAGGTCGCTAAGGATGGCGTTGATCTTGATTCAGCTGCTGCGGAGCTGGCTGATCAGGAAGATATTAATCAGGAAGATATTAATCAGGAAGATATTAATCAGGAAGATATTAATCAGGAAGATATTAATCAGGATCTTCTTGGTCAGATCGCGTTTGGAGGCGTCGACGATCGGCTGCTTGTTGGATCTGAAGAGATTGGTGAAGATGATTCGGCATCAATGCAGGTGCAAAAGGGTGATCTTGAAGTGTTGCGATCTTTGTTCGTGATGGCTGGTGAAACGATGTCCTTAGAGGACTCTCCAGAGGCGCAAGCAGATGATTGGTCTGAAGACCTTGGTCAGCTGCTGAATAGTGGTGGTAGTTCTGAACAAGGCCTTTTGCCTGCAAGCCCTCTAGCGCTATCTCGTTGGATGGATGCGATTGAACTTGCACTCTTCAGGCGGTTGCGCAATCTTTCTCACGCTTTGAATGTGGAACTGTTGCGAGCTGGAATTGTTAATAGTCTTTTGCCAACAACTCTCCTTGATGCCGTTCTCCGTGGTCAAGTTGAATCACTTCCAGCGCAGTCCAACCTTTTAAAACTTCGCCTGCCAGTCCAAATCCCTACGTCCATGTCTACCTCGATGGTGGATGAGGGCATGGAGATCGTTTCTGTGCTTCTGCGTCAATCTGAATTGGAGTTTGATAATCCTCGCTTGCGTCAATGTCGTTCAAAGTTGAGGCAGCATCGTCGAGCGTTGCTCAAAATGGTGAGGCAACAGCGGCATTGGCAGCGTCGCGCTATGGCTGAGGAGGCAGAGAAACAGTGGTGGCAGAATCCTCCCACCAGCAGCAATCCTCCCAAGCTCTGAATCAAGATCATCGTCTAACTCCAGTTGAGTTAGAACAATTGCTTGCTTGGATACGACCAATTCAGCAAGCTTTAACGATCGAAGCAGATCGTGGTTTTACCGATCTTCTTGGTCGACAAGAACACTTTCATGCTTTTTTGAGAAGAGAGCTTGCTGCCTCACTTCCTTTTCCTATTCCAAAAGAGAGCAAGTTAAAACTCGATGAGTTGGCTAAAGAATTTGATGCATATCCAAAGAGTTCTGAAGCGGCTAGACGTCGACTTGTCACGGCTTCAAGGCAACTTTTGCATGGTTTACGTCAGCGCTTAGAACCACCAACCCCTATGGCTCCGCCTCGTCTGAGGTTGGAGAAGGATCAAGTCTTGAGTCCTAATGAAACGGTGGCTCATCGGAGCGGCGCGATGACGATGGAGAGCCCGCTGTCGGTGGTTAAGGGTATTGGCCCAAAACTTGCGGAACGATTAGCAGGGCTTGGCCTCCTGGTGGTGAGAGATCTCCTTCACTACTACCCAAGGGACTATGTGGACTACTCCTGCCTGCGAAGAATCGAGGCTCTTGAAGCAGGTGAAACGTCCACGATCGTGGCGACGGTTCGCCGTTGCCATGGCTTTACAAGCCCGCGCAATCCCAATCTTTCCATTCTTGAGCTGCAGCTTCAAGATCCAACCGGTCGCCTCAAGGTGACGCGATTTTTTGCTGGTCGTCGTTTCAGCAGTCCTGCCTATCTCAAAAGCCAGGCGCGCCTCTATCCCCCTGGGGCCACGGTCGCGGTCAGCGGCCTGGTCAAGAAAAATTCCTATGGAGTCAGTTTTCAAGACCCTTTGATCGAGGTCATGGAGAGCTCGCAGTCGCCCCTTCGCTCTCGAAGTATTGGACGTGTGCTGCCTGTGTATGCGCTGACTGAGGGATTAACGGCTGATCGGTTCAGGGATCTGGTCGTTACTGTGCTTCCTGTGGCAGCCAGTTGTGTTGATCCTCTGCCTGAACCACGTCGTTTGCTGTTGAAGCTTCCTCGCAGGGATGAGGCCATTGTTGCGATTCATCGTCCTGAGAATCAGGAGTTATTGAAGGCAGCGCGGCGCCGGTTGGTTTTTGATGAATTTTTGCTTTTGCAATTGGGTTTGCTGCGAAGGCGAGTTGAACTCCGTCGTCGTTCGGCTCCTGCTTTGCAGACAGCAGGCCAGCGTGAGGGGTTGGTCGCCAGATTTTTGCAACTTTTGCCCTTTGCTTTTACAGGAGCACAGGAGCGCGTGCTTGCAGAGATCGAAGCCGATTTGATCCGCCCGGAACCGATGGCTCGGCTTGTGCAGGGTGATGTTGGAAGTGGCAAGACGGTTGTGGCACTTGCCGCTT
This sequence comes from Prochlorococcus marinus str. MIT 9215, assembly GCA_949486985.1. Taxonomy (GTDB): domain Bacteria; phylum Cyanobacteriota; class Cyanobacteriia; order PCC-6307; family Cyanobiaceae; genus MIT-9215. The sequence goes on along the minus strand of CATBLW010000092.1, from coordinate 9,982 downwards.
TACTCACGGCAGTTCAGTCAGGTTGGCAAGGAGCATTGATGGCGCCAACTGAGGTTTTGGCAGAGCAGCATCACAAGACGCTTTGCAGTTGGTTGCCACAGTTACACGTGAGCGTTGAGTTGTTGACGGGAGCCACACCTCATCGCCGCCGCCGTCAAATCTTGGATGACCTTGCGAATGGGTCTTTGAAAATTTTGGTTGGTACCCATGCCTTGATTGAGGACCCGGTGAACTTTTCCAGACTTGGTCTGGTGGTGGTTGATGAACAGCATCGTTTTGGGGTCCGTCAACGCAATCGTTTGTTGAACAAGGGTCTTCAGCCTCATCTGTTAACGATGACGGCTACTCCCATTCCCCGCACGATGGCTCTTTCTATTCATGGGGATCTTGATGTCAGTCAGATCGATGAATTGCCTCCAGGTCGTACGCCTATTCAGACAAGGATTATTCCTAGCTCTGATCGTGAGCAGGCCTATCAATTAATTCGCGATCAAGTCTCTAGAGGGCAACGCGCTTATGTGGTTTTGCCGTTGGTTGAAGATTCTGAGAAACTTGACTTGCGCTCAGCGGTGAATGTTCACGCTCAGCTTTCAGAGCAGATTTTCCCGGAATTGGATGTCGGCCTACTTCATGGCCGACTCAGTAGTACACAGAAGCAGGAGGTGATCCAAGCTTTTACCGCTGGCGATTGTCAGGTCTTGGTCTCCACCACTGTTGTGGAGGTGGGGGTGGATGTGCCCATGGCGAGTGTGATGGTGATTGACCACGCTGATCGATTTGGCTTGGCTCAGTTGCATCAATTGCGAGGCCGTGTGGGAAGGGGCGCCGCGGCTTCTCATTGTTTACTGATCAATGACAGTTCCAACCCCATAGCGAAACAACGCCTAGAGGTTCTTGAGCGATCCAATGATGGTTTTGAGATCGCAGAAATTGATTTGCGTTTACGCGGTCCTGGCCAGATCCTCGGGACAAAGCAATCAGGACTTCCTGATTTAGCACTAGCCAGCCTTGCCGATGATGGCGCTGTTCTTGTGGAGGCTCGTGAGGAAGCGCAGCAGATTTTGGCGAATGATCCAGATCTAATTCGCCACGAGCTTTTGAAGGATCTTCTTGCAGTTCAGAAGCAAAGTTTGAGCGGTACTTCCCACCTCAATTGAGGCGACTAGGGTTTTCCACAGTGGTGAGACTCTTTTGAGTCTCGAGTCGTTTGGTGAACGATGCCATGTGTTCGGCGCTACTTCGTTTCTGTTGCGTGTCGGTTAATCAATCCAGCCTTGAAAGAGCGAAGATGTTTTATTGGCTTGCTTAAAAACATTGCAAGAAGATTGATCTCAGCGAAAGAACCTAGTTGCTTTTGCTTGAGTCTATTTGCTTAAGGTTTGCCGAAAGTTGCTGCGAAAGGCGTTTGTTTGATGTTTTGCTGATAAAACTCTCAGCTGGCGGCGAGATTCCGGCTGTGGAAAACTGTGTTGTTGTTGTGGAAATGTTCCCGTACGAACTTTTTTATGCTGCGTCCTTGGAGTGATCGGCCCATTCATGATTGTGGAGAGTCGCTGGAGCAGCTGCCTCCGTTGATTCATCGTTTGGAGCCCCATCCCTATGCCGCCCTGGGAGCTCCTTATGGCGTTGGTGCGGATCCGTTTCGGTTGAGAGAGAGCGTGATTATTCGCTTGATCAAGGCTCAGTTTGCTCTGCAGCGAACTGAGCCAAAAATGCGGCTTGCGGTTTTTGATGCTTGGCGGCCTATCGCTGTGCAGGCCTTCATGGTTGACCACGCGATCGCTGAGGAGTGCCAGCGAAGAGGGGTTGATCGTGATCAGAGTTCTCAGTCGGTTGCTGTTCAGGAGGTCATTGAAGCTGTTGGCAGGTTTTGGGCTCCGCCAAGCCTTGATCCCTCTACACCTCCTCCACATAGCACTGGAGCTGCTGTCGATCTCACCCTTGCTGAAGCGAATGGCACGCCCTTGTCTATGGGAGGCGAAATTGATGCCATCGGAGCTGTTTCAGAACCAGATCACTTCGATGAAGCCGCAAGAGAAAATCCGTCTTCTGAGGCCGGCCTATGGCATCAAAGGCGTCGTCTTCTTGCCGATGCGATGGCGACTGCAGGCTTTGCTCAACATCCCCATGAGTGGTGGCATTTCAGTCATGGAGATCAACTGTGGGCATGGAGATGTAATAAGCCTGAGGCGATCTATGGAGCCTGTTCCGCATTGGATAGCAATGCAAGTACGGCTTGATCGCCAAGCTTGTTGATGTGATCGCCGAGGCTGCGACGTCCGCCAGCCTCTTTCCAGCTCAACAGGAGTGGTTCGAGAGTGGTCTCGAGTTGATCGATGGGCATGCGTTGAAGGTATGGCTTGGCGAGTCTTTGCAGGTTTGGGGTTCCTCCTAGCCAGAGCTGATAACGGTCGACCCCGCTTCCTACCAAGCCGAGCTCGGCCATGTAAGGCCGAGCACAGCCATTGGGACAGCCGGTGACACGGATCAGGATCGACTTGTCAATTTCAAGCTGTTGAAGCTGAGAATCGATGCGCGCAAGAATCGACGGCAGGCTGCGTTCCGCTTCTGTCATGGCGAGCCCGCATAAAGGTAGTGCTGGACAGGCGATGGCATGCCTTGCCAGCTTTGTAATCGATTCTGGTGCTTCAAAACCGAGGGCAGCAAGGTCATGGCGAACGCTGCTGCGTTGTTGCGTGCCGATATTGCAGAGCAGAAGATCCTGGTTAGGTGTTAGGCGGATGTCCAGTTGGTAGGTCTCCACAAGTTTGCGAAGGCCTTTTTTGAGATCACCTGCCAATCGACCTGACATCAAGGGCAGGCCAACAAACCATTTGCCTGCAGCCTGACGATGCCAACCCAGGTAATCCTCGAGTTTGCTCTTTGGTTCTGGGCGCAAGCCTTTGATTGGATAAGGGAAGTATTTGCTCTTGAGTTCATTCTTGAACCAGCTGATTCCTTGGTCGTTGATTAGATATTTCATGCGTGCATGGCGCCTCGTTTTGCGATCCCCGTAATCCCTTTGCAGAGCTAAGACGGACTGCACCAAATCCAAAAGATGCTCAGCGGCTACGTAGCCAAGTGGGTCGCCGGTGCGAGCAAAGGTTTGCTCATTGTTATGGGTGCGTCCCATGCCACCACCGACATAAACATTGCAACCCTTGAGAACACCTTTTTGATCGACAAAGGCAACCATGCCGATGTCTTGGGTGAGCAGGTCCACTGAATTGTCCCCAGGCACCGTGACGGCGCACTTGAACTTGCGTGGCATGTATGTGGAGCCGTAAAGGGGCTCATTGGCATCCCCACTGAAGACCCCACCTTCGAGTTGTCTGGCACGCGCCTTTTTTACTGTTGAGGAGGGGCGGATGCGATAGCTGAGGTCACCATTCACCCAAAGATCGAGGTAGGAGCCTTCTGCTGCTTTTGGATTGAGGAGGTCGGCTATCTGCTCAGCCAATTGACGAGCAGCTGGATAGGCACCCTTCTCGTAGGGCGCGGCAGGTGCCATCACGTTGCGGTTGATATCACCACAGGCCGCAAGGGTTGAGCCCATCGAGTGAAGAATCGTGCTGATGACTTCTTTAAGATTGTCTTTGCGAATGCCATGCATCTGAAAGGCTTGGCGTGTTGTGGCACGCAGCGTTTCATTGCCAAGACGGTTCGAAAGATCGTCCATGGCGAGAAACAGTGAGGCTGGGATGCGTCCGCCTGGGCTACGGAGGCGGAGCATCATTTGCCAATCCTTACCTTGGCCTTTCTGACGATTCTCGCGATTGTCCTGTTGATAACTGCCGTGGAATTTCAGCAGTTGGACAGCGTCATTGGAGAAGTGATCAATGTCGTTAGCAAGCTCATCACGCAGTGGGTCGCGTAAGTAGGCGCTATCAGCCTTGAATTGCTCGAACTTGGTTCGCTCTGTTTTCGTGGCAAGGCATGGAGAGAGGCTGGGCTCTTCCGCCTGCCCCGATGCTGTCTCCCCTGCAGTCACGGCGTCTTTATTTTCATAGTCCACCGTAGCGAAACGCACACGCATCTCGATGCTGAGTTCATCAATAGGGTTGATTCATAAACTGATCAGTTCTTAAGGCTTATCTCTGTGTCGAGCTTTCTGCTGGAGATTGGAACCGAGGAACTGCCGGCTGATTTTGCTCGATTGGCTTTGCCTCAACTCGCTCGGATGGTTCAAGGCGACTTGGCAGAGAGGCGTCTTCAACACGGCAAGATTCAATGCAGTAGTACGCCTCGACGCCTTGTTCTGCAGGTGGACGATCTAGCCCTCGATGCTGAGGATCTTGAGGAAGAGCGGAAGGGGCCACCAGCAGGCAAGGCTTTCAAAGATGGTGAACCCACTCAGGCAGCGCTTGGCTTTGCCAAGCGTTGTGGTCTTCAACCAGACGCTCTTGAGGTGAGAGATACGCCCAAAGGACCTTTCGTGTTTGCAAAGGTTCTTGAAAGCGGAAGGCCTGCTTTAGAGCTGCTGGCTGAGCAGATACCCCAATGGATCGGCAATCTTCAGGGGCGTCGTTTTATGCGCTGGGGCAGTGGTGAAAGACGCTTCTCTAGACCGATCCGTTGGCTTGTGGCTTTGTTGGATCAACAGGTCATCCCTGTTTGTTTAGAAGGTTGTGAACCAGAGGTTCGTTCTGGAAATATCAGTCGTGGACATCGACTTGATGATGGTTTCTTGACAATTCCTTCAGCAGAAACCTATCTGAAAACTATGTCTGATGCGGGTGTTGAGGTTGATCGACAAAAGCGCCTTGAATTTATTCGTCGTGCTGTTGATCAGGCGGCAGGTGAGCTTGAGGCTCGCCCTGACCTCCCTGAAGCGCTTGTGGACGAGCTCACCGATTTGGTGGAGGCGCCTCTCCTTATTGAGGCTTCAATCGCTGCTGAATATTTGGATTTGCCTGCTGAAGTCCTCAGCACCGTGATGCGAGTGCATCAACGTTATGTCCCGCTCTATCGCCTTGATGCTGTCAATGATCCTTTGGCTCTTGATGCCAAGAGCAGCCTTCTGCCCCGTTTTCTTTGTATTGGCAATGGACGCGTCGAAGCCAGCGAGATCGTGCGGCGAGGCAATGAAAGAGTCCTAAACGCGAGATTGGCCGATGCTGAGTTTTTCGTCGATGCTGATCGAGCCGTCTCCAGCATTGATCGACGGGATCAGTTGGCTCGCGTTACTTTTGCTGATGGTCTTGGCTCTTTGCTGGATCGGGTTGAGCGCATTGAGTGGCTAGTTGACCTGCTCTCTAAACAGCTGAATCTTGATGAAAATCAGGCCGACCATGCGCGACGTGCGGCCCATCTTTGTAAGCATGATCTTGTCAGCCAGATGGTGGGCGAATTCCCTGAGTTGCAGGGAGTGATTGGTGGTAAATATCTTTTGGCGGAAGGCGAGCCACGGGAGGTTGCTCTAGCTGTTCTTGAGCATTACTTACCCCGTGGAGCCGGTGATGCCTTGCCTGATTCGAACCCTGGGGCTCTGCTTGCGTTGGCAGAACGCATCGAGTTGTTATTGAGCATCTATGCCAAGGGAGAGCGTCCCAGCGGCTCTTCTGATCCCTACGCCCTGCGGCGAGCCGGCAACGGCCTGTTGCAAATTCTTTGGTCTAAGGGTTGGCGGCTCAACCTTCTCTCCTTGCTTGAGAAATCCTGTTCCCACTGGGCTGAGCTGCTGCAGCAATTTGAAATTAATCCCATTGATTTGGCTGCTGAACTTGGTGAGTTCAGCCGTCAGCGGATACTCAGCTTGTTGGAGGAGGCTGGAGTCGATCTTGACCTTTGTCAGGCTGTCGCTGGCGAAACTGTCTTGATTGATCGTCTCCTGGCAGATCCTGCCGATGCCCGCATGCGTGCGGACTTGCTTGTCAATATGCGCTCAACGGGCGAGTTGTTGGCGGTGCAGGCTGTGGTCACACGAGCCGCACGTTTGGCGGAAAAAGGTGATTTGCCTGCAAACGTTTTGAGTCCCGCTGATGTTGTTGATCCTGGCTTGTTTGAGAAGCCGAGTGAAGCGGAAATGCTTAAGGTTTTAATGTCACTTGAACCAATCGCGCAAGGTTCTTCACCTGATCGCTATACCCAATTAGCAAAGGGTCTTACTGCAGGCTCTGATGCACTCGCTGCCTTCTTTGATGGCGATCAAAGTGTGATGGTTATGGCAGAAGATATTGCGGTAAGAACCAATCGTCTGAACTTGCTAGGGGTGCTGCGAAATCAGGCAGGAGTACTGGCCGATTTCAGCCTAATTAATGGATAAGTAAATATCTCTAGATGATTAATTCTTGCACTGCTTGTTTATTCCCTTGATCTGTGATTACGACTTGTTTGTTAGGGCAGGGTCACGCTCATCACTTTTGGAGGAAGCATTTTTGTCAGAATCTTTCTTGGCTTTTACCTTGATGCCTCCGGTAATTGTTTTGACGGCAAGCATAGCGTTTACTTCTTCATCACTCCTGACAGCACTAGGAACAGGTTTATAAATTGTTTTCGGACGGAACAATCCTCTCGCCAAGGCATCAACCGTTAATAGAGAGAGTTTGATCTGTTGCCATGGATTCATAGCAACAACCTTTTTGTATAGATAGCTGTCAAAGGTTAGGCGTTGAACATCCATGTCATCACACATGGCAACGAAGGCTTCTCTAGCGGTGTCGTTTGAATAGAAGATGGCTTGGAGTATGGCCAGAACTGTATAGGTTGTTCCGTATTTTCTATCCCATTTCTTCAGGTATTTCTTGAGGTCTCCTTCCGTAGGGATTCTCTTTCCTGCTTGGCTGGATTCAACGATTTGCTCTGCACACATGCGTCCACTTTTGGCGGCAAAGTAGATGCCTTCTCCAGAACTCTTGGTGACATATCCAGCGGCATCTCCGACAAGAGCCATCCTGCCAACAACTCTTCGAGGTCTTGGATGTTCAGGGATTGGATGAGCTTCTACTTTGATGACTTCTCCATGAACCAGTCGTTTCTTTGCTCTTTCGCGCACGCCTGCTTGCAAGCTTTTGATTAGAGATTGATTTTTCTGCATGGTTCCAGTACCCACCGCAACATGGTCGTACTTAGGGAATACCCAGCCATAAAAGTCGGGCGATACATCAGTGCCGACATACATTTCAGCGAGGTCTTCGTAGTACTCCATTTCTTTCTCAGGCAGCTTGATGCGTTCCTGGAAAGCAACGGCATAGTTGTAGTCACCAGCATCCATTGCCTTGGCAACTCGGCTGTTGGCGCCGTCGGCTCCGACGATTAGATCAACCTCAAGTGTCTTGGCTTGGCCAGTAATTTCGCCACTTGAATAGTCGGAATAGGTGAGTGTGTAGGGCCCTTGGCGATTGGAGCCGGTATCGATTTTGGTGACCAGGCCATTGACGAGGTTGGCACCGAGGTCAGCGGCACGGTTGCGTAAGAAAGCATCCATGACTTCCCTGCGGCACATGCCGATGTATTCACTCTTGTCTTCTTTGCTGTAAACCTTGTCCAGACTGATGTCGACCTCACGGTTTGAGGGCGAAATCATTTTCATATTGCGGACTTTGCGATCGATGATCGACTCGGGCAGGTCGAATTCATCCACCATGCAGAGAGGGATTGCACCCCCACAAGGCTTGGCATTGTCGAGTTTGCGCTCGAACAGCCATGTCTTGATACCTGCTTTTGCAAGAACTTCTGCGGCACATGAACCGCTTGGACCACCACCGACTACGGCAACACGCAGCATCTTGAACCCGCTTCGCGGAATGACTTAACTGAAAGCTACTTCCCTAAATCGGGTTTTGGGGCCCCCTAGCGCCCCACCTTACGATCTATAGAACACTGCACCAATTTCGTGGTTCGTGCAGATCAGGCTCGACGCCTTAGTCGGGATGACATTCCGGTTGCTCGCCGCTCCCGTCCCCAGAGGCGCCAAGCCTCTGGGGGTAGCAGGTTGCTATGGGTCTGTTTGATGGTCTTCTCTGCCTCGATCGCAGCCATGTTGTTGGGGCCGAGGTTGCTGGCCGGTTTTGAGCCTTCAGTTCCTATTCGTGGAATCAAGGAACGTCCCGCGGCCGATGGTCGACTGCTGGGACATTTTCCCTATCGCGAAGCTTCAATTCAAGATTTGATTAGTGTTCAGCCCGGTCTTCAGCTTCATTTCGATGCGGCTGAAGCCTTGCGCTCGATGCAGGATGCGGCCGCTGCTGACGGCGTGGCTTTGAGCTTATTGAGTGGATTTCGTTCCATTGATTTGCAGGAGAGAATCTTTTTTGATGTCAAATCTGAGCGCAACCAGACAGCAGCTGAGCGTGCCAAGGTTTCTGCTCCTCCGGGCTATTCCGAACACAGCACTGGATATGCCATTGATTTAGGAGATGCAGATAGCCCAGAACACAATCTTTCGGTGGATTTTGACACCACCAGGGCGTTTCGCTGGCTGCAGGATCATGCGGCCAGTTATCACTTCGCGCTTTCCTTCCCGCCAGGCAATCCTCAGGGAGTGACCTATGAACCTTGGCACTGGCGATTTGAGGGATCAGCACCTGCCTTGCAGCAGTTTGAGTCAGCCCGTCAACTGCTAGAAAATCGCTGAATTTCTCTTTTGATTGATCGACTGTGTGTTGATTGCCCGTCTTTTGAGCGTCAGTTCGTTGTCGCCAGTGGAATTCAGTTGCTTGAATAGACAGTTGTCGATCTGTCAAATCTCACGCTGAGATAGCCTTCCGCCACTGCGCCTTTAGGCGTTCTTTTTCTCTTATAAACGTCTAGGACCCATGAGTGCCCAGGCTAAGGCGATCCGCAACATTGCAATCATCGCTCACGTAGATCACGGCAAAACCACTTTGGTGGATGCTCTTCTCAGTCAGTCTGGGATTTTTCGTGACAATGAGGCGGTTCCAACTTGTGTGTTGGACTCCAATGATTTGGAGAGGGAAAGGGGAATTACAATCCTCTCAAAAAATACTGCTGTTACTTATAACGATACTCGCATCAATATTGTTGATACACCTGGCCACGCTGACTTTGGTGGAGAGGTTGAACGTGTTCTTGGAATGGTTGATGGATGTCTATTGATTGTTGATGCCAATGAAGGGCCAATGCCTCAGACTCGCTTTGTTTTGAAGAAAGCTCTTGAACAAGGATTGAGACCGATTGTATTTGTGAATAAGATAGATCGTGCTCGAGTTGATCCTGAAACTGCCGTTGATAAGGTCCTTGATCTTTTTATTGAGCTTGGTGCAGATGATGACCAGTGTGACTTTCCTTATTTATTTGGAAGTGGCATGGGTGGTTTCTCTAAACCCGACATGGCGACAGAAAGCGACAATATGAAGCCTTTGTTTGATGCCATCTTGCGTCATGTTCCACCACCAGTTGGTGACGAAACGAAGCCTCTGCAGCTACAGATCACAACCCTTGATTATTCAGATTTTCTTGGCCGTATTGTGATTGGGCGTGTACATAACGGCATCATTCGCAATGGCCAGAGTGCTTTGTTGATCAAAGATAATGGCAGTACGAAGCGCGGAAGAATTAGCAAGCTTCTTGGTTTTGAAGGTTTGCAGCGCATTGAGATCGAAGAAGCCTCAGCTGGTGATCTCGTAGCTTTGGCTGGTTTTGATGACGTGAATATTGGCGAGACGATTGCTTGCCCTGATGAACCCAAGGCATTGCCCTTGATCAAGGTGGACGAACCCACATTGCAGATGACTTTTGTGGTGAACGACTCTCCCTTTGCTGGCAAAGAGGGCAAATTTGTTACCAGTCGTCAATTACGTGATCGTTTAAACAAAGAATTGCTGACTAATGTTGCTCTCAGAGTAGAAGAAACAGATTCTCCTGATCGCTTTTCTGTGAGTGGTCGAGGTGAACTTCACCTGGGGATTTTGATCGAAACCATGCGTCGAGAGGGATATGAATTTCAGGTCTCTCAGCCGCAGGTGATTTATCGAACGATTGACGATATTGCTTGTGAGCCTGTCGAAACTTTGGTTATGGA
>CATBLW010000091.1 GCA_949486985.1 Prochlorococcus marinus str. MIT 9215 | reverse complement strand
GGGTGAAGTCCCTCAACCGAAGGACGAAGAACTGCGGCTTCTGGTGGGTCCGATGGATGAGGTCTCCAGCTCGGCAGAAGACAGTCCCTTTGATGCTGCGATCTGGACGCCTGACCATGCACATGAGTGGTTCCAGAAAGCGATCAAACGTGTACTGCTTGTTAGACGCCTTCGTGAAGTTCAAGCTCTTATTGGCTTCACTAGGTTCACGTCTCGCACAAGCAGCCTGGGCGGCTTGCCAATTGAAACTACTAAGAGCAATGCTCGGGCTCCACTGGCGAACAATCTAAGTTGGCTGCCCGCTTGTGAGAACAAAGGGGAGGGGATTTTTATTGAGTTCGATCCCGCCACCATCAAGTCTTGGGCTTCTAGTGATGCGGTGAAGAGCCGTACCGGCCAATTCAGCAAAGCCTTCGAAAACCAATGGCTGAAAACACGCGGACTCGACGATGAGCAGTTTCCCTTTCCAGGGGCTCCATACATCCTGTTGCGCAGTCTCAGCCATCTCTTGATTACAGAGATGGGATTGGATTGTGGATATAGCTCCAGCTCAATCAGAGAACGGATCTACGCCAATTCCGAAATCGGATATGGAATTCTTCTTTTCACCAGTAGCTCAGGATCAGAGGGAACGCTTGGAGGCCTAGTTGATGCTGGAAAGCGGATCATGACTTACTTGGAACGCGCATTTGAAAGGGCACAGCTGTGCAGCAATGACCCCTTCTGTTCTGAGCACGATCCAAACCACGAATTCGACATCCGACCTACCCATGGAGCGGCTTGCCATGGCTGCCTGCTTATTGCTGAAACCTCCTGCGAGCAGGGCAACGAGTTCCTCGACAGATCGCTTGTGAGCCGAACAGTGTCGGTAGTTGATGACGTCGATGACCCGAGCTTCTGGAGCTTCATCAACTCAGAGGACAACTGATGTCACTCACTCTTCCGGGGCAGACTTTGCGATCAGTGGCGGCCAAGTTGAGGCAGCTCAATTACAGACCGAACAGTTGGCAAGGTGTTCTGGCAGATCTCAATGCTGAAGGTCGCGGTCAGTTGGAGACCTTCCTGCATGACTTAGTCCGCGAAGGTGGCACTCCTCGGTTAATGGCAATGGTGCTCGAGCAGGTGGCTGATCAGCGGGAGGCCCTGCAACGGGAACGCGATGCCTGGAGCTTTGTATGGTCGGGACCCGAGCCTGCTCATTCCAAAACATCTGACACCTTCGCCACCGTGGATCAGCTAATCCAACAGGCACAAACCAGCCTCTTGATCGCGACATACAACATTGGGCTCTCAAGACAGTTTCGGGAGCTGTTGGAATCAATCGCTAATCGCCTAGAAAGTGGAGAGCTTCAAAGGGTGGATTTGTTCTTCCATCCCAAACAAATTGAGGATCAACTTGGTAGTGAACCCATCAGTGAGATCCGAAAATGGCTCAACAAAAAAGTATGGCCATGGCCGGCTCAGCCAACGGCATATGTAGACAGAAGACTCTCCATTAAGTCTTCATTGCAGTGTTATCAGCACTCCAAGGTGATTGTTTCTGATGCATTCACAAAAAATGCGAGCGCTCTCGTCACGAGTGCCAACTTCAGCGAAACAGCACAACGGCATAGCTTCGAGGCTGGATGGCTTGTTCGAGAACCCCGGAGAGCCGATCAAGTAGCCAAGCACTTCCAGCAGATGGTGGCGGAAGGGTTGTTTGTGCAGGTCCCTTGAAACTGCTGAAACGCATTTCGAATTGCTCCCATTTCTGAATCTCCCTCATTACCTATTCGATCTGATCGTTCAGATCAATTTCTCCTCTCTGGCCCGACAGCTCTATCAAACGCCGCTTCTATTGAAGAAGACAGCTCTGCACTGATCGTTCTGCTGAATTGGAGCTTCTATGGGCCGGCTCAGGGAACCCTTTACCCAACCGCTTAATGACCTCTAAAAGTAAACAAGAATTCATTGAATCCACCTATTCTCTTGGAGGTACTCAAAGCATTCAATTGGCTGTGTAAGCCACTAAGGAGTCAACCCATGACTCCATAATGACCCTCATAGTCCCTAAGAAACCCCTAAGGGATCAAAGAAGACCGAGTGTCATCAAGACAGCCTCTTGGTTCC
>CATBLW010000090.1 GCA_949486985.1 Prochlorococcus marinus str. MIT 9215 | reverse complement strand
CTCCGGATTAACAAATAACCAGAAGGCTGGGTTGGCTCCGCCATAGACCGTGACTTGGGCGACGCCTTCAACTCGTGAAAGCGGGTAATAAAGTTGTTCGTAAATCAGGCCATTGAGGTACGCCGCATCAAATTGACCCTCCGTGGATCCGACCTGATAAGCAAGCAGGATTGAAGGGGTACTTTGTGTGACAGCAACCCCTGAGGCAGAGACTTGCTGTGGCAGCTGGGGCATCGCCAGGGACACCCTGTTTTGCACATTGACCTGGTCAATATTGATATCTGTCGTCTCATCGAAATAGACGCTGATTGTGCTGTTTCCCTCCATATCGCTATTGGAGGAGATGTAGCTGATGCCAGGTACACCATTGATCTGCTGCTCGAGTGGATTGGTGACTGCTTGTTCGGTCACCTTCGCGTTGGCTCCCCCATAGACCGCTGAAACTTGAATCAGGGGGTTGGCGATATTGGGCAGATTGGCAATCGGCAGGCTGGGTATGGCGATAACTCCAACCAGCACGATCAGGATGCTGCAAACGGTTGTGAGAACCGGGCGCTTGATGAACTTGTCGGAAAAAGACATCGCTTCTTAGGGCCTGCCTTCCTGTTGTGTTGTGGTTGAGGAACTTGAGGAGGGCACGTGAACGGGCATCCCACTACGGAGGCGGCTGGTGTTGCTGATGGCGACGTTGTCGCCTTGCTTTAAGCCTGAGGTGACGGGGTAGTAGTTGTTCTGTAGAGGACCCAGCTTCACTTGCGTTTGCACAACGACTGGTGTGTTCGATGGCAATCTCTCCAGCTTGCGTTTGTTTTTCTCTGGAACCGTTGTTGAGGCTTTGATTTTTGGCAGGATTGTTTTGAGAGGTAAAACTTTGTAGACGAAAGGTTGTTCGGCCTGCATTAACACTGCCTGAACAGGTACGGCCAGAATTTTCTTCTGGCTTGTGATAATGCGACTTTGTACGAATTGTCCCGTTTTAAGTTCGCCTGTAAGGTTTGGAAATATTGCCTTAATTAATAGAGTATTGGGGGATTGCTTCTCATCATTGATTGCGTAATAAGGGGAGATGAAAATAACGGAGCCCTTCCCTTTGATCGGTGGAGTTGACTGTGACATCACCTCGACGGTTTGCCCCAGTTTGATTTTGCTGGCTTGAGCCGCTGGAATTTCCATCAGCGTCCATAGGGTTGAGTTGTCAACGATCCCTGTAATGGTTTGGCCTTCTTGGACGTAATCGCCGAGTTTGACGCTGTCGAGATCGCCGACAATGCCATTGATTGGCGAGCGCACAAATTTGTAGTTGAGTGTGGCTCGATCGGCTCTTGCTTTGTCGCGAGACTCGATGGCCTGGGTTGCATATTGATCGCGAGTCTTCGCGGATGTTGCCCCTTGTTGGTAAAGGAATTCAAAACGCTCAGCATTGAGTTTGTCTTTCAGTGCTTTGGCTTTTGAGGAATCCAGAGCTGCCGATTGCTGAACGTTGTCCAGCACGAGAATGGCTTGACCAGCCTTCACCTGTTGACCTTCCTTCGCCAGTATCTTGACGACTGAGCCGGATGTCTCGGGAGTCAACGAAACGTTTGTGCTCGACTCGAGCATGCTGATGGCGTTGATCGACGGCGCAAAATCGGCCAGCTTGATTTGGCTTGTTTGGATGGCGAGTAACTTCTGAGCAGACTTCTGACCATGCCCGCAACCCGCCATCATCACCATGACTGCCAGCAAGACAATGGAGGTGGGGCGAGATGCCATTCGACAATTAGTTTTTGTAGCAAGATAACGCTATCTGGTGGCGTGAGCCGTCACGCTCTTGTCATCAAGATCCTTTGGATTTGACAATGTTGTGACGCCGAACTGATGGGGGTCTCTGTGGTTCGGTTTTGGGTTGCGCTGTCAGGCTCGCTGTTGGTGGTTTTTGTGCTGGTGCATCTGGCTGGAGTGCTTTTGGCAGCTTGGGCTCCGGCTAGTTTTGAAATGTATGCAGCGTCTTTGCATCGAGCTGTTGTCCTGCCATTTGTTGAGCTCGGTTTGTTGGTTGCAGCATTGAGCCATGTGGGCTTCAGCCTCACGAAGGCCATGAGCAATCGATTGGCTGGTAATCATGCGATCCTCGTCAGCCGACGCCATGACCCTTTGGCGGCTTTCGCTGCAGCGAGTCAGGCCATCGGTGGTGTGTTGCTGTTGCTGTTTTTGGGATTGCATCTCAGTCAGTTGCGCTGGCCCCGGCCGGGTGCTGGTGAGGAGTTGGTTGCCTTGCGAGCCGTTTTGTCGCAACCCTTCAGCCTGGCTATTTATCTAGCTGCGTCCTTGGCAGTGGGGCTGCACCTTTTCCATGGTGGTGAGGCTGCCCACCGCAGCCTGGGGCTCTTGGATCCCGTGAATGCTGGTCGGATTCGCAACGCTGCTCGTGGGATGGCCTGGTTGGTGGCAGGAGGCTTCATCCTGGTGACCTTGTGGCTTGCTTATTCCATTTAGAGGCTTGCTGATGATCGATGGCCTGTGCTGTTCCCGATTGGTCGACTCCCTTAGGTGGCGCGTGCAGTCTCTTATTGCTTATCGTTCAGGCTTAGGGCGGTAGCTGATGTTGCTCGATCCCAAGTCGCCTGGAGGCCCTATGGCCGGCTCCTGGCAGCGAACCCGTGAATCCTTGCCAGGAGTCAGTCCAGAGCGCAAGCGCGAATTGAAGATTTTGGTTGTTGGCACTGGCCTGGCAGGTGCATCAGCTGCAGCCACTCTTGCCGAACAGGGTTATCAGGTCAGGGTGCTCAGCTTTCATGACAGCCCTCGCCGGGCTCATTCTGTTGCTGCTCAAGGTGGTATTAACGCGGCTCGCGCAGTAGACGTTGATGATGCTGGCATTAACAGTCTTTTTGTTGATACCGTCCGTGGCGGTGACTTCCGTGCCCGCGAGGTTGGTTGTCAGCGCTTGGCTGAGATCAGCAGCGCGATCATCGACCAGTGTGTTGCTCAAGGGGTTCCCTTCGCTCGAGAGTATGGCGGCCAATTGACCACCCGTCGTTTTGGGGGTGCATTGGTGAGTCGCACGTTCTACGCGCGCGGCCAGACTGGTCAGCAGTTGCTTTATGGGGCCTATCAGGCGCTGATGCGTCAAGTGGCTGCCGGCAGAGTGGAGTTGTTGACCCGACGGGATGTCTTGGAGTTGATCACCGTAGATGGTGTTGCTCGCGGTGTCGTTTGTCGCCACTTGCTCAACGGTGAGTTGGAAGTGCACACCGCTCAGGCTGTGGTAGTGGCGAGTGGTGGCTATAGCAACGTCTACTTTCTCTCGACGAATTCGCTTAAATCAAATGCCAGTGCGATCTGGCGCGCCCATCTCCAGGGTGCTGGCTTCGCCAACCCCTGCTTTACACAGATCCATCCCACATGCATTCCTAGCGGCGGAACCTATCAGAGCAAATTGACGCTGATGAGCGAGAGCCTGCGTAATGATGGCCGGGTTTGGTTGCCATTGCGGCCGGGAGACGGGCGCTCTGCCAATGAAATCCCTGAGCCAGAGCGTGATTATTTCCTCGAGCGACAGTATCCCACTTACGGCAACATGGTCCCTCGCGATGTTGCCTCTCGCAGGGGGCGTGAACGTTGCAATGCTGGACATGGGGTGGGGCCTGGTGGCCGCTCGATCTATCTCGATCTGCGTGATGCGATTGCCAGTGAAGGTAGGGATGCGATTGAGACGCGTTACGGCAACCTCCTGGAGATGTATGAGCGGATTAGTGGAGACGATCCATATCAAACGCCGATGCGTATTTATCCGGCCCCTCATTACACGATGGGAGGACTCTGGGTTGACTATCAGTTGATGAGTTCAATTCCTGGTTTGTTTGTGTTGGGAGAGGCCAATTTTTCTGAACATGGTGCGAATCGGCTTGGAGCGAGTGCGCTGATGCAGAGCTTGGCCGATGGCTACTTCATTGCGCCCGCAACCGTCACGGCTTGGTTGTCTGGTTATGACACCGATGCCGTCGGGCAGGATCATTCAGCTTGTCGTGATGCACTGCATCGGGCACGTGGACGCATCCAGGCTTTGCTTCAGGTTGATGGTGCCACGCCTGTGGATGTCTTTCACCGTGAACTTGGTGTTGTCATGATCGAGCGCTGCGGCATTAGCCGTGATGCTGCGGGTTTGCGTGCTGGCTTGAAGGAAGTAGCAGAGCTTGAGCAACGTTTCCAGCATGAATTATGTGTACCGGGTGGTGCAGATGAGCCCAACCCTGAATTGGAGAAGGCGCTCAGGGTCGCCGATTTCTTTGGCTTGGCTCAATTGATGTTGCGTGATGCTCTGGCTAGAGAGGAATCCTGTGGCGCTCATTTCCGCGAAGAGCACCAGACAGCCGATGGAGAGGCCCTGCGCAACGATGAGCAGTTTGCCCATATCGCGATTTGGGAGCATCGCGAGCATGCTGAGCCGATGCGACATATTGAGCCGCTGTCGTTCACGGTGATGAAGCCCACAGCCCGTAGCTATCGATGAGCCGACTGCTCTCGCTGACCTTACGCATTTGGCGTCAGGAGTCGTCGGATCGATCTGGTGCCTTTCATCGCTACCAACTTCAGGAGCTATCGGCTGATTTGTCGCTTTTGGAGGTTCTCGATCAGCTCAATGAACAGTTGATTGCGCAAGCGGAACGGCCTGTTCATTTTGACCATGATTGTCGCGAGGGCATATGCGGCAGCTGTGGCTTCCTGGTCAATGGACAGGCTCACGGACCGCAAGCTGCCACCACCTTGTGCCAGCTTTATCTACGTCAGTTTTCTGATGGCGACACGCTGACCTTGGAGCCCTGGCGAGCCAAAGCTTTTCCGCTTATTCAAGATCTGGTGGTGGATCGCTCCTCTTTTGATCGCTTGATTGCGGCTGGTGGTTTTTGCTCGGTGAATACGGGCCAGGCCCCTGATGGCAATGCTCTATTGGTTCCACCCGACCAGGCTGCCTCTGCTTTTCAGACGGCGACCTGCATTGGTTGTGGCGCTTGTGTGGCCAGTTGTCGCAATGCTTCCGCCAGTTTGTTTGTCGCGGCCAAGTTGGCCCATTTGGCTCAGTTGCCGCAGGGGCAGCCAGAACGTCAGCAACGCGCAAGGGCATTACAAGAGCAAATGAGCGAAGAGGGATTTGGTAGTTGCAGCAGCCATTTGAATTGTGAGG
>CATBLW010000089.1 GCA_949486985.1 Prochlorococcus marinus str. MIT 9215 | reverse complement strand
TACTTACCCATTGCTCTTCTTAGTTTTGCCGCTTCATCCATACCTTCCATGATCGTGAAGGTTGCATTCTCTGTAGCTGCGTTACGGATTTTACTTAGCTCTTGATACTCAGCTGATTCATAAGCATCGACTGCTGCTCTCATTGAAGGGAACTCACAAATCACTGCCAAGTTCGCTCCTTCTGTCTTCTCTTTCCCTTGAGGTTCTGTGTCTTTAGCAAAAACAACTCCACCAACTTCTTTAAGCCATGGTCCAACTTTATCTACATACTCAGCAAATAAACCTGGATCGGTGACTGTTGAAGTGCTGATCCAGTAACCCTTAGCGCCTTTCTTGTCCATGCATAGCTTCTGAAACTCCCAAGAGCTTCGCATTTGACTCGGGTATTGGGTCTGTCACCGTTTTTTTGGTGGGTCCCGTAGGGGATCGGTTCCCAAATC
The DNA here is from genome assembly GCA_949486985.1 of Prochlorococcus marinus str. MIT 9215. GTDB lineage: Bacteria > Cyanobacteriota > Cyanobacteriia > PCC-6307 > Cyanobiaceae > MIT-9215. The sequence continues at coordinate 2,504 of CATBLW010000089.1, read as the reverse complement.
GGGTGACATCTATAGGGAACTGGATTACTTCGGTGACGCTGATGTGGCCTCGGGAGTAGACGAAGGCTCCGTTGAGCTGATCACTGACGGTGATGTTGAAGTCTGTTTTGACGGCTGGTAAAAGGATCGCCAGGTCGAGGCTGCCGAGCACCGAGTTGGGGGCTTGAGCCAGGCACTTCTGGACATCGTTTATATGGCGGCTTGGGCAACCATCGAGGAATTTCCCGGTTTTGTTGTCAATCCCCGGACACTTTTTTCTTGATCACTGGGCTGATGGATTGCGCCCCTGAGATCAAGGGAGGATCTGCAGCTCTGATCAATCTTTCATCTTCAAGCGATGGGGCAAGCTTCTCGAGCAAATGGGGGCGAGCTGCTGAGCCTGCTGCGGTTGATGTATCTGCGACAGCGCCCGAAACTCCATCAGCTCGCCACCTGTGCCGTCAGTTTGGCGTTGGGCGATGGGCGTTGGGTTTTGTGATCGTTGCACTCAGCTCTCCATCGACCCTGAACTTGGCTTGTAAGTCGCTTCATGGATCTCCTGTGCAAGTTGCTTGATCGCGACGAGTGTCTCGCTATCAGTTAGAGCCTGGCGCTCTGCAATTTCGGCCTGGATGTTTTGGCCAACAATGATGATTGGCAACAGGACTAGCTGGAGAAAGGTTTGAGCGATCCAAGCGACGATCTTGAGTGCATCTCTTGATGCCATGGCTTCTGGCAAGGAAATCAGCGCAAGAGCGACAAAGGCATAGGCACACCACATGGTTCCAACCTTCTCAGTAATGAAGAGCGCGAAGTTCTTATTGAAGCGGCGCATATACATGCGAAGAAGACAAAGTCGACTGCTGTCTAATTGCATTCACCATTGCCGGCCAGTGATGCGCAGCCTTGACCCCAGCCAACAGCGGAGTTCACAACCCACGAAGTCAAGGATCTCCATCAAGTCAGCATGAGAGCACACACAAGTCAACTAATTTCAAACATCGAAGCAGAATCAAGCTCATACCAGAAAAATCACACTCGACTGGTGTAGTATCAGCAGAGGATCATTAACCAATTATTTCAAATTTCAAAGACGACAACGACAACACATTGACTTTTGAGCAACTAAAGCTCTGTGCAGAAACAGTTAGATCTATAAAAGAATCGGGATATATATCGCCAACCCCAATCCAAGCCCAAACAATTCCCAAGGTACTCCAGGGCAGAGACGTTATGGCGTCAGCCCAAACTGGCACTGGAAAAACAGCAGCGTTCATTCTGCCAATCATCGAATTGCTTCAGATAGAAGATAGGCCAAAACGATTACAAGTTCATTCGCTTATTCTTACTCCAACAAGAGAACTAGCTGCACAAGTTGAGGCCAATGCAAGGGGATACACAAAGTATCTATCCCTACGATCTGATGCTGTTTTTGGTGGAGTCAGCATTCGACCGCAAGTGAAACGACTGCAAAGTGGAGTCGACATTCTTGTCGCAACACCAGGTCGTTTACTTGATCTCATCAATCAAAGAACGATTCGATTCGATAATCTCAAAGTATTAGTGCTTGATGAAGCCGATCGAATGCTCGACATGGGATTTATTCGAGACATCAAAAAAATTATTGAGTTCCTACCCAAAGATCGGCAGAACATGATGTTCTCGGCGACATTTAGCGCCCCAATCAAAAAACTTGCCCTTGGATTACTCAACGACCCTGTAGAGATCAGGGCCTCAGTTCAAAATCAAGCCGCTCCCACTGTTGAACACCTTGTTCATCCTTGCGACATGGCTCGCAAAGTTGACTTGCTATGCCATCTCATCAAAACCAACCAATGGAAACAGGTTCTTGTTTTTGCACGCACAAAACATGGTGCGGATAAAGTTGTCAAGATTCTGTGCCATCAGCACATGAAGGCATCAGCCATTCACGGAAACAAAAGCCAAGGAGCAAGAACCCGCGCCCTAGAGGGATTCAAAAATGGAGACGTCAAAATATTGGTCGCAACAGATATTGCCGCACGGGGTATTGATATCCATCAATTGCCATATGTGATCAACCTTGATTTACCGAATGTTGCCGAAGACTATGTCCATCGGATTGGACGAACTGGTCGCGCAGGTGAAAATGGACATGCAATCTCTTTGGTTGCAGCAGAAGAAGCGTTATTACTCAAAGCCATTGAAATATTTATAGGTAATCCGCTGCCAAAAGTTGATGTTGTTGGATTTGAGCAAAAGATTTTAAAAGCTGAACCGCTAAAACAAGGAGGTCAGCGCCAACGTCGTCCTTCTCAAACAGGACGACCGGGACGGAATTCAACAGCCAACTCTGCCTCATCGCAAGAGAGAAGGAGTGACTGGCGAAAATCATCGAGTCGACCATCACAAGGGAGCCGCAAGTCGCGACAACGCTGATTCCCAACATTGAAACCAGCCTCACCATAGACAGGCGCTATATTGTATTGAATTAGAACACATAGTTTGTGCACAATGTATTTACATATACAACTATCGTTTGCTGC
>CATBLW010000088.1 GCA_949486985.1 Prochlorococcus marinus str. MIT 9215 | reverse complement strand
TGATCTAATTCGGCAGAACGATTTGCAATAACTCCGCCAAGGCGAACTTTGTAGTTCTTAGCTTTAGCGTTAATTGCAGCGACAATGCGATTCATCGCAAAAATCGAATCAAAGTCGTTAGCGGTAACAATCAGGCAGTAGTTGGCATGTTGCAGTGGTGCAGCGAATCCACCGCAGACCACATCACCAAGTACATCAAAGATCACCACATCTGAATCTTCAAGCAAATGGTGCTCCTTGAGCAGCTTCACGGTTTGACCTGTTACGTAGCCGCCGCAGCCTGTGCCAGCAGGAGGGCCACCACTTTCAACACACATCACGCCATTGAAACCCGGAAACATAAAGTCTTCCGGCCTCAACTCCTCGCTGTGAAAGTCAACCTCTTCAAGGATGTCAATCACTGTTGGCACCATGCGGTGCGTAAGCGTGAAGGTGCTGTCGTGCTTTGGATCGCAGCCGATCTGAAGCACCCGCTTGCCAAGTTTTGAAAAGGCTGCCGATAGGTTCGATGAGGTGGTTGATTTGCCGATGCCACCTTTTCCATAGACAGCAATCACGAGAGTGTCTTCATTGATGCGAAGAGCTTCGTCCTGCTGGACCTGAACCGAACCTTCGCCGTCCGATGGACGGGCCAGTGTTGTGGTCATCTAGGTGCCTTTTCTCGTGGTGTTTTCCTGATCACAGACTAAGCAATTTTGAGCAGAAACGTTGTCGAAGAAATTCGAAACATGACTTTTGGTTTTGCTTGTTTTTTGAGCACGATCACTTGCTTTACGGTAACAAATAAGCGTAAATACTCATGTCAAGCTGAGAGTCCTGGGACTAAGCGATCGTGCCTTGTTTCCTGTGGATTTGCTCAGGCCCTGAAGTGAACTTTGGCGTCGTAAAGGGTTTCGCTGTCGATGCGCCTGCAGCCTGCCTGGCGCGCATAGTTTTCTGTGTTTCGCTTTACTTTCCCGCGCACAAAGAAGGGGATTTTGGCGAGTTCTGCCTCTCCCTCTGCGGTCCAAAGAGGATTGTCAGTGGTTGTTGGCTCTGATTCCGCTGCTGAATCCGTCGAAGCCATCGTTGATGTCTCTTGGCTCTGACCTGGGCGTCCTCCTGTATGTCCGAGATGGCTTTGATGGCCATCAACAAATTCAAAGTCATGGCGGAACATGCCGATTAGATGTTCCTCAAGACCCATCATCAGTGGGTGCACCCAAGTGTCGAAAATGACGTTCGCACCTTCCCAGCCCATTTGTGGGCTGTAGCGAGCAGGTACGTCTTGAACATGCATTGGCGTGCTGATCACTGCACAGGGGATACCAAGACGTTTGGCGCTGTGACGTTCCATCTGTGTACCCAGAACAAGTTCTGGAGCGGCGTCTGTCATGGCGGCTTCGACGGCGAGATAGTCATCGCTGATCAGGGCTTCAAGGCCAAGTTCCTTGGCGGCTGCGCGAACGGGCCGAGCCATTTCGCGGCTATAGGTGCCCAAGCCAACCACTTTGAAGCCAAGCTCCTGATCGGCGATCCTTGCGGCGGCAAGGGCATGCGTACCATCGCCAAAGATGAATACGCGTTTGCCAGTCAGGTAGGTGGAATCCACTGACTGTGAATACCAGGGAAGTTTTGATTGCAGGGCCCCTTCGCCTGGTTGGGGTTGCTCCATTCCCAGGAGCTGATGGACTTCTTTCAAGAAATCTTGTGTCGCGCCAATACCGATAGGAACGGTGCGTGTGAAGGGCATGCCGTAATTGCGTTCCAGCCAGAGGCAAGTGGATTCACCAATTTCGGGATAGAGGCAAACGTTGGCATCAGCTTTTGGAAGCCCCATCACATCGGCTGGGGACGCTCCTAGGGGAGCAACAACATGCACATCAATGCCGTGCTCAACCAGAAGTTTTTCCAGCTCAAGAACGTCGTCACGGCAGCGGAATCCCAGTAACGAAGGCCCTAAAAGGTTGACCCTGGGTCGGCGCCCTTGTTGCTTCCATGCCGTGGGGCTATGGGGTTCATTGTTAGGCGGCTGGTTTTTGAGCAACCCGCGCACAAGTTGATAAAAGGTTTCTGCTGCTCCCCAGTTCTCTTTCTTGCTGTAAGCAGGCAGTTCAACACTGATGACAGGTAGGTTCAGGCCCATCCCTGAGGCGAGGGACCCTGGTTGATCTTGGATCAGTTCAGCGGTGCAGCTTTCTCCTACCAACAAAGCTTCTGGCTGGAATCGATCCACCGCTTCACGGATATGGCCTTTCACCAGTTCTGCGGTATCACCACCAAGATCTCTGGCTTGAAAGGTGGTGTAGGTCACAGGGGGCCTGCGGCCACGCCGTTCAATCATTGTGAACAGCAGGTCGGCGTAGGTGTCTCCTTGCGGTGCATGCAGTAAATAATGCACACCTTCCATTGAAGAAGCGACACGCATGGCACCCACATGAGGGGGGCCTTCATAGGTCCAGAGGGTTAGTTCCATGGGTCAGACGCTTGTTAGGAGGTTTTTGTTGAGAAGCTCGCGGCGATGCAGTGGCCTCGAGAACAGTTCGGCAAGGTCGGCAGCTTGATCGATGCCGTGAATGGGACTGAAGACAAGTTCGATTGACCACTTGGTAGCAATACCTTCTGCCTCTAAGGGGTTGGCGAGCCCCATGCCGCAAACCACCAGATCAGGACGCTGTTCACGTACCCGATCGAGTTGTTTCTCCACATGCTGCCCTTCCATGACGCGAGTGTTCTCAGGCAGGAGCTCTAACTCCGCTTTCATGATTTCTCGGTTCAAATAAGGGGTGCCCACTTCAAGCAGTTCAACCCCACACTCCTCATGCAAAAAGCGTGCGAGGGGAAGTTCAAGTTGGGATTCAGGCAGAAGGAAAACCCTTTTGCCCTTGAGTTGTTCGATATACGGCTTCAATGCCATCCGGGCTCTCGCCATCAAAGGCTCCAGCGTGGCTTCAACCAGATTGCTGTTGATATCAAATGATTTGGCAGCGGCATTCATCCAACGTCGGCTCCCTTCCGCCCCAAGAGGGAAAGGCGCTTGCAGAATCTCCGCTCCTCGAGCTTTCAGGGATCGGGCGGTATCCGTCAGATAGGGCTGGGTCAGTAGAACGCGAGTGCCAGGTCCAACTGATGGCAGATCGTTCGATTGACGTGGCGGCAGGCTGTCGACTTTTGAGATCCCGATGCGGTTGAAAAGGGTTTTCAGACGATCTTCAACAGCATTCGCCAGGGTGCCAACAAGCAGAAGTTGATCCTCCTGGCTGGCGGGCATCAATGGAACCAATGCATTGAGAGCTCCGTCTTCTCCTTGGGTAAAGGTTGTTTCGATGCCGCTGCCTGAATAATTCAGAACGCGTGTGCGACCTTGCAGCTCGCCATTCAGTCTTTCGGCAACCCTGGCCAGATCAAGTTTGATCACTTCACTTGGGCAGGAGCCCACGAGAAAAAGGGTGCGGATTTCAGGCCTGCGAGCCAGCAGATCATTCACAACCCGATCGAGTTCCTCATGGGCGTCAGCCAGGCCTGCGAGGTCTCGTTCGCCAAGGATGGCCGTACCGAAACGTGGTTCGGCAAAGATCATCACTCCGGCAGCACTCTGAATGAGGTGCGCGCATGTGCGCGAACCAACCACGAGGAAAAAGGCATCAGGCATCCGCCGATGCAGCCAAACAATCGATGTAAGTCCGCAGAACACTTCCCGTGGTCCGCTTTCTTTCAGCAGCGTGGCGCCGCTCATGGACTGCTCCCAGATCTATACCACAAGTTGACTGTTTCAATGGCTACTGCGCATGAGGCACCGAAACTCTTCGGGATCGCTGAACGTTTATTCGCATTCAATGCCTAAATTTCAAACGAATGGTGTTGATGATTCATGGCTGGATTTCGCCTTGTAATGGCTTCGCTGGCCCTGGCAATGGCACTTGGGTCTTGTCAGTCAGTGAGCCAACAGGCCGCAAACGATCAAGTGAAAGTGGTGCAAGGTGCTGAGCTGGTTTGCTCTGCTCGCAATGATGTTGATCAGGCTGTGAGCGCTGTGAATGGCTTGACTTCCCAATCAACGGTTGGTCAGGCAGAACAGGCCATAAGTTCTCTCGATAAGGCGCTCAAGACACTTGATGTCGCCGAAGAGCAGCTCAGCAAGGCGGAATTTCGGGAGTATCGCGACCAAGTCAAGATTTTTCGTGATGCCGTTGTTGAGGTTCGCAGCAACAAAGCGCTAACACTTGCAGCAGCGTCTGAACAGCTCAAGGGGAAAGCAGAACCACTCATCGCGGCCAGGGAACAATTGATGGCTATTACGGTCTGCATCGATATTGAAGAGCAAGCGGCTGACAAGCAATCTGATCAGCCTGCTTCCGAGAATTAGAAGCTAGAAGCCTGGGCTCAGTGATCAGGTTGTTGATTGCAGAGCTTGAGACGTCACGACCAATATCAAGCCATTCCTTCAAAACCACTCCTTCGAAACCGCTCCTTCGAAACCACCCCTTCGAAACCGCTCTTTCGAAACCACTGTTCAC
>CATBLW010000087.1 GCA_949486985.1 Prochlorococcus marinus str. MIT 9215 | reverse complement strand
AGAAGCAATCGGTCAAGGATTCGTCATATCCCTAATTGGATGATGAGTTTAATATCTATTTTCGGACTAGGGTTTCAACTCCTCATTTTATCCATACTTTTATGCACAAACAGCCTGGCGCTAACGGTGCCAATCTTCCTGATCATCTACAATGCAATTGCCTTATTCGTGCTGTTTGGGATATCAATCTTTTGGTCGGAAAAGTGATGACCTGATTCACTCATAAATATCATATGCAAGGAGACAATCCCTCCTTCTCAACGACTATTCGATTAGCCTACTAAATTAGATATCGGCAACAATCCGCAGTCAAGCAAGCCAAGCAGGCATCAACAAGATCGTGATCAGGTCTTTAATGCTTGAACCCACTCCAACAACTTAGGGATAGCAACAACTATAGGTGTAACAAATGCGCGCAGTTCATTCTCCACTCTTCACAGTGCACTAACTAAGTTTGCACGCCAGCAACCAACAGGAGAGTTGATTCACTGATCAGGAAATGAACACCCTGGCAAGACTCATGCAAGATGATCTTGATGAGCATTACTTACCGCAGCTAAAAAATTGATGCCAAACAACAGCCTGCCACCCATTGCTGGCTGCGAAGCCGAGATTATTGGAATGGTTCAACATGCCAATCCTGTTTATCTGGCCAAAAGCAATCTGAACCTAGAACAGCTCAACTCAGCCTTTGCCTGTGCCTTGCATATGCATCAGCCGACGATCCCAGCCGGGGCCAATCAAGAACTGATCTCACATCTGCAATACATGTTTGAGCACAGCGAAGAAGGAGATAACCACAATGCCGAACCCTTTGCCCATTGCTACAAGCGCCTCGCCGAGATCATCCCCCAACTCATTCAAGAGGGATGCAACCCAAGAATCATGCTGGATTACTCAGGCAACTTGCTCTGGGGCGTTGAGCAAATGGGCCGTCACGACATTCTCGAAGCACTGAAATTTCTCAGCTGCGATCCCTCTGTTCAACCCCATGTGGAATGGCTCGGCAGCTTTTGGAGCCATGCCGTTGCACCCTCCACTCCGATACCAGATCTGAAGCTGCAGATCCTGGCTTGGCAACACCAATTTGTTGCCATGTTTGGACCGGAAGCGTTGCAACGGGTGAAGGGGTTCTCGCCCCCAGAGATGCACCTTCCCAACCATCCAGACTGCCTCTATGAATTGGTGAAAGCCCTCAAAGATTGTGGCTACCGATGGCTATTGGTTCAAGAAGACAGTGTTGAGAACCTTGATGGCAGCAGATTGAACCAAGAGCAGAAATTCATTCCCAACCAACTTGTGGCTCGCAACTCAAGGGGGGAAACAGCATCAATTCTTGCGCTGATCAAAACGCAAGGCTCAGATACCAAACTTGTGGGACAAATGCAGCCCTACTACGAAGCCTTGGGACTTGGAAGGCAACAGCTGAACAAGACAACAGTTCCATCGTTGGTCTCACAAATTGCTGACGGAGAAAATGGCGGCGTGATGATGAATGAATTCCCAGCAGCGTTTGTCCAAGCCCATCAAAGAATCGGCTCTCAAACTGATGGGTTAGGCACAGCGCCAATCAATGGCACTGAATATCTGGAGTTGCTGGAAGCCGCCGGAGTCGAAACCACTGATTACCCAGAGATTCAGGCCATTCAGCAACACAAGCTGTGGCAAAACATTGGCAGAAATCCCATCAATCCAGAATCCATCAATGCAAGCATCGGCAAACTCAAAGAGGACGATCCATCCTTCTCAATGGAGGGAGCGTCCTGGACCAACAACCTCAGCTGGGTAGATGGTTATGAAAACGTTCTTGAACCGATCAACCAACTCAGTGCCAGCTTTCACAAGGTTTTTGACCACGTGGTTGCGAAAGATCCATCAACAACAAAGAGCCCGCACTATCAAGAAGCTCTTCTCTACCTGTTGCTGTCGGAAACCAGTTGCTTCCGCTATTGGGGGCAAGGAACTTGGACCAACTACGCCAAAGAAATCCATCGGCGCGGGGAAGCGGCAATCGAGTCAGCGCAGCAGGCAATCCGCTAGTTGTTCGTCTTCTGGGCAGAAAATCAAAAGCCCACCGCACAAGGGATCAACAAGGCCAATCAAAGCAGGTGTTGATGGGCCTCGCTCATTGGGTGTCGCTCATAGGGTGTCGCACCCTTCCAGGTATTCGATCCGCCTGTCCGTCGAGGGATTGAGAAGCCAGTCATCCATTTGCTGCCCAATGCTCTTGAGCTTGCCGGGCTACAAACAGACATAGCAATCAGAGACGAGCCGAACCAATAAAAAAGACCCTCGCTTAGAGCGTCGGGCCTGGGTGATGGGGAAGGTTCTTTCTAAAGGCAAATCATTCTGATGACAAGGTCTACTACGAGTGGTGTCGAGAGCCAAAGTTAGGTAAAGCCAAATCTATATCTAGTGTGATGGTTGCCGTGCCCAGCCTCGAACATCAATAAAATCTTGGCGTGGCCGGGTGATGGGGATCAAACGGCCTTTCTTTTCAGCAACATCCGGCCCAGCAAATTTGCCAGGGCCTTTGCTGTGCTTTTGCCGGGTTATTTGGCAAGTCAGAACACCAACCCTGCAACCAGCCTCAGGCTGAAAGCTCTTCTGAGCAGAACGGTTCTGAAGACTCGCCGAATTGATTCGAAAGTTTTTGCCAACCGTCCAACAACAGTTGACCGCACAACTCAAGGGCATCATCCAAAGGAAGCTTGCTGCGTCTCTGCATTTGCGAGGGGGCACCATCGGGCTGAGCACTCCACTTGTCGACAAAGACAAATGGGTAACGCTGCCATGACTTCGGGTCGCTATGAAAGCGATAACACCATTCCCCTTT
>CATBLW010000086.1 GCA_949486985.1 Prochlorococcus marinus str. MIT 9215 | reverse complement strand
TGCGAGAACTAGCAGTCCATGGCATGCCACGCCGTTATCTCCACACCCAACTTGGATACAACAGCAGGCTTGATGCTGTGCAAGCTGCTGTCTTGAATGTGAAGTTGCCACACCTATCGAGCTGGATCGAGCAGCGACAAGCCATTGCTACTCGCTATCAGGAACAACTGGCAGCCCTACCTGGCCTTGAGCTTCCAGATCCCGCCACCGCCTCTCAGGTTGAACATGGCTGGAATCAGTACGTTGTGCGGGTGACGAGCTGCCCTAAAAACCTGTCGGAATCAACAGGCCATTCTGATTCAACAAACCAGAGCGACGCCTCATCAGCGACAAACAATCATGGTTTGCCAAGCAGTGACTGCAGAGATTGGCTAAAGCAAAGCCTGCAAGACCATGGTGTAAATACGATCATTTATTACCCAATCCCCATCCACCGACAGCCTGCCTATGAGGGGCTCGGGTATGAACCAGGCAGCCTGCCCATCACCGAACAATTCAGTAGCCAAGTTCTCAGTTTGCCAATCTTTCCCGAGCTCAGCCTGGAGCAGCAAGATCGCGTTGTAACTGTGCTGAAGCAACTCCTACTCAATCAACCAACCACTCCTAATCCAGAAGCTCAAATGGTGGCGTGATAGGCCCTGAAGCGGGCTTGCTGAAGCTTGTGCTCAACAACAGGCTCTGGATACCCTCTTCTCTCAAGGGATGGGATCCTGCCTGAGATCAAATCAGCCGTTGAAACATGAGCCAGTTCTGGTAGCCAGCGACGGATATAACAGGCATCAGGATCAAACTTCGTAGCCTGGGTATAGGGATTAAAAATCCGCAGCGGCTTTTGATCCATGCCACTGCCAGCACTCCACTGCCAGCCTCCATTGTTCGCAGCCAAGTCGCCATCGACAAGATGCTGCATGAAAAACGTCTCGCCCCAACGCCAATCACAGATCAAATCCTTAACAAGGAACGAGGCCACGATCATGCGGCAACGGTTATGCATCCAACCGCTATGGGCCAACTGCCGCATGGCCGCATCAACAATCGGGACACCTGTTAAGCCTTCGCACCAAGCCTCAAACCAACTCAAACAATTCTCCCAAGGAAAGGCTGCCCATTTGGCACGAAAAGGACCTGTCTCAAGCTCAGGGAAATGAAAAAGTGCCTGCTGATAAAACTCACGCCAGGCCAGTTCCTGCTCCCAAATATTGATGGATTGCTCCTCCTCCTGACTTCGACATAACTCTCTAGAAGCCTGAGCAGCGTGCCAAACCTGGCGAGGGCTGATGGTGCCAAAATTCAGTGCCGCACTAAGGCCTGAGGTTCCCGTTTCTGCAGGCAAGTTTCGGGCAATCTCATAAGCCGTAATCAAGCCTCGCTCACAAAACACTGTTAATTGCTCCTTCGCGGCAACCTCCCCAGGACGACATGGGCACAGATCCACTCCCTTGAAACCATGGCTGTTCCGCAGCTTCTGAAGCAAAGAGTCGGGTTCTTTTCGAGATGGGGCTAGCCCCTGCTGTTCCAGGGCTGCTCTGCATTTCGGATCTAAATCCTGCAAATTCTTTGGGGGCCCGAGAGGACTCAACCCCTCTGGCCCTAGCGATCCAGCCAAAGCCTTCTGAGCCAATTGCCGCCGCCAATTTCGGCAAAAAGGGCCAAAAACCTTGTAAGGATTTCCAGCTCCTGTTTGCAACTTATCGGGAGGAATCAGCGTCTGATCCCAATGCAGCGATATCTTGCGGCCATCAAGCTGCAAGCGTTCGGCTAATTGCCGATCAAGGGCACATTGAGCAGGCTCAATATCTCGATTCCAAGCCACCGTCTCAGCAGCCACCAAAGCCGCTAATCGCGGCAACAGCTGAAGCGCATCACCCTGCGCAATCAACAATCGACTTCCAGCCTTCTGCCAACTCTGCTGCAACTCAACCAAGCTCTCAGCAAGAAACCAGCGTCTTGCTGGAGCCATCGCTGCCAAAGACTCAGGATCGACAACAAAAACACCTGTCAACGCAGGAGTCATTGCCGCCGCCGCGGCCAGGCCAAGGTTGTCGCTCAAGCGCAGATCACGCCGATGCCAGAACAACCATCGTGATCTAATCATTCAACAACCCAAAACCTGACGAGCCCGATACCAGGCCGTAATGCTCTTGCCATCAAGAGCTTCTTCACCACTAGCCAGGGCCGTATCAAGCTCGGCTGGGGTCATGTGCAGAACTTCCAGATCTTCATCTTCATCACCGGCAGGACGCTCGCTGAGAGGGGTAAGGTCGCGAGCTAAAAAAAGATGAATCACTTCATCGGAATAGCCAGGACAAGGCAACATCTCTCCAAG
>CATBLW010000085.1 GCA_949486985.1 Prochlorococcus marinus str. MIT 9215 | reverse complement strand
GGAGCGGAACAAAGGCCATGCACCCAGCCTAGTGCCTAGCGCAAGATGCAGCGTATGCCCTTAGAACAAACCTCCACATATAGGGGCGGAGTCCACGGCGCATGACACCAGCCAAAAGAATGGAGGAGTCCGATAAGAAGAGCTGCGCTGGTGCCTAAAAAACCTAAGCCTGCCGATCAGCCATGAGATCCCATTCCCAGCCATGTCAGACATCACAGCCATTCCAGACATAGCCAACATCGAAGACATTGCAGGCATCATCATCAAGCAGGCACTGGCATGAAATACAAAACAAACAAGGGCAAATAATTGCGCAGACAATAAAACATTGAAGGCGGAGATATTGCTTGGCAAGACAAGACAAAAAAGCGAGCTCTCAGCTAAAACGCATACAGATCGAGGCAACTATTTTCCCGAACTCACGTTCGATTAGAAGCCTAACTCAGGCCACAAAAAGATTTCAAGCAATGTCAAAGTTTCATTCAGCTTTAAAGCCTTAATACTTATCTAAATATTCAACGAAATAAAAAACTGAACTTATGGAAGCGAGATCACGGAATCAAGCTTCCTGAAGGTTTCGATGCCATTACATTGGCGGCCAATTCATACTGATTCGCCACCTGCAGCAAGCGGGACTCTTCCAACACGTTGGTGATCAACTGAACTCCGATCGGAAGCCCCGCATCATCAAAACCACAGGGAAGACTGATAGCAGGCAGACCAGCCAAGTTGGCGGGAATCGTCAACAAGTCGGCTAAATACATCGCCAGAGGATCGTCAGCGTGGGTGCCGGCCTCAAACGCAGTGGTTGGTGATGTAGGCGTCAACATCACATCTACAGACTTAAAGCCACTATCAAAGTCTCTGCGGATCAATGTGCGAACTTGTTGCGCTTTCTTGTAGTAAGCATCCACATAGCCAGCAGAAAGGGCATAGGTACCAATCAGGATGCGACGCTGCACTTCACTACCGAAACCCTCAGCACGACTGCCTGCAGTCATCGTTGCCAAACTTTCAGCACCTTCAGCGCGATAGCCATATTTCACGCCGTCATAACGAGCCAAGTTGGCTGACGCCTCCGAAGGGGCAATGACGTAATAGGTGGCGATGCCATCGTTAAAACGAGGGCAGCTGACCTCCACAAGTTCTGCGCCAAGCGATTCAAGTTGGTTAGCCGCGGCCAGCACCGATGCCTTCACCTGAGGATCAAGACCCTCTTGATCAAAACACTCCCGAATCAATCCAACCCGCAGCCCATCAAGCGGTGTGTCCAGGCTGGCGCAGTAATCGGGAACAGGTGCATTGAGGCAGGTTGAATCCCGGGGATCATGCCCTGCGATCACCTGCAAAATCTCTGCCGCATCAGCCACGCTGGTGGTGAATGGACCCACCTGATCAAGAGAACTAGCGAAGGCCACCAAGCCCCAACGACTGACGCGGCCATAGGTGGGCTTTAAACCAACCACCCCACAGAACGAAGCAGGCTGACGAATCGAACCACCTGTATCGGAACCCAAGGCCGCAATGCATTCACCGGCCGCCACAGCTGCAGCACTGCCCCCTGAACTACCACCTGGCACCCTGCTGAGATCCCATGGATTGGAGGTAGCCCCAAAGGCTGAAGTCTCGGTAGAGCTGCCCATGGCGAACTCATCGAGATTGGTTTTTCCGAGAAGCACCGCACCGGCCTGCCAAAGGCGCTCGGTAACAGTGGATTCATAAGGCGGCACAAAATTCTCCAGCATCCGACTGGAACAACTGGTGCGAATTCCTTTTGTGCAGAGGTTGTCCTTAATCGCCAAAGGAGCCCCAGCGAGGGGAGGGAGGTCATCACCCTTCGTTCTGGCGGCATCAATCCGATCAGCATCGGCACGGGCCCGATCTGCTGTCACATCTAGATAGGCATGCAGCTTGGGATCAACCGCAGCAATGCGTTCAAGGTGCTGATCTGTGAGCTCCCGAGCTGAAACCTCACCGAGCTTCAGTTGCTGACGCCATTCGGCGATCGCCATCGACTTGTACTGCTATCCAGCAGCGACGCTATCAGCCGTCTGCCAAGCCATCAGCTGAAATCGTGAGTGGCTCAACACGGCGACAACGAAGCAGACTGTGATTGATCGACCCAGGCCCCTCACTCGAAAGGTCTACAAGGAAAGTTTCCAACTCTTTTTCAAGGACGTCTTGAGCCAGAAAAGGACCAAACCAGTAGGTGACATCAGGACCTTTGGTTTCCACCTTGGCCCACCAGGCCAGGCCTAAACCGTTAGCTATGCCGCGCAGTGGCCTGATCAGGGGGCCCATGAGGAGGTTCGTGTGTGGCAAATATTTTGCCTTCCCGTGTCGCAATTCGCATTTCACAACGAACTGCAACGGGAGCGTTTCAATCAGAGCTAAATGCTTTGGTCAAAGCCAGGTTCTCCTGCAGGAACAACAAAGTCGCCGCCTGCATCAGCCAAAAATTCCTGATCTGAATCCTTAACTGACTCAACATTGGTTTCCAGTTCCACATTTTCGGAGCCATTTTCGGAGTCCTTTTCGGAGCTGTTTTCGGAGTCCTTCTCTGCATCGGGAAGAGCGATGCAATGGGGACGAACGATCCTTGGGGATGGAGCCTGACCTTGCAATCCCTTCATCCAGCCACGGCGCGCCAATTCATAAAGGCAAAGAGCTGTGGCCACTGAGGCATTAAGGCTGGGTGTAACACCACGCAAGGGAATGCGCACCAACTGATCGCAATGGCGACGGGTTAGCAGGGAAAGTCCCTGATTCTCAGACCCTGTGACCAAAACCAAAGGGCCTTCGAGATCGACTTCAGGGAGAGTGACATCACCCTCCTCAGCCAAGCCAATCACTCGGTAACCAGACTGCTTAAGCGTTTCCAGTGATCGGTTGAGGTTGACCACACGTGCAACGGGCAAATGCTCTAAAGCACCAGCTGCAACCTTGGCTACTGAACCCGTAAGCCCAGCACTGCGCCTTTGAGGCAACACAAGACCATGGGCACCGAGAGCCTCTGCAGAGCGCACAATCGCTCCCAAATTATGGGGATCAGTAAGGCCATCAAGGGCGAGCAGCAATGGAGACTCGCCGAGGTCTGCACAGCCCTCGATCAAGCTTGAAAGATCGAGAGTCTCAGCAGCGGCGGTCTGCAAGGCAATGCCCTGATGCACCGCTCCACCAGTGAGCTGTGCCAGACGAGCCCAGGTGACCTCTTCAACAAGCACTCCAGAGGATTTGGCATCCCTTAACAGCTGAAGGAAGCGAGGGGCACTTCGCAAATCAGTGGTGCACCAAATGCGATGGATGGGCCGACCAGTTTCTAGAGCTGCTTGAGTGGCATGACGTCCCCAGATCAAATCATCTGCAGGCTGAGGGCCAAAGCTTTCAGACTCTGAAGTTGGCGCATTCGTATTCGAATCCAACGGGCGCGATGGAGGCAAGCGACTCGCGTCAGAGCGCGAACTGCCTCCCCATGCAGGTCGCTGATCACGGCGATCATCGACTCCCCGTCGTCTTGTCCTGTCCTGGCTGAAGCGACGACCACCAACGCGCTCTCCGGTTGTCCCCGCTGAGCGGCCGCCATATCGACCACCACTTTTCTCACCAAAGCGCTCACTAGAACGACTCTCAAATCGCGAACCATCGCGCTGATCACGATCACGGTCACGATCACGATCACGGTCGCGATTCGGTCGATCGCGTTTAAAACGATCAGGCTTGGAGCGATCACTTTCAAAGCGTCTGCCTCTGAATTGCCCTCCAGAGCCTTCGCCAGATTCGTCTTCACGCCTGGCGCGATAGGAGCCCCGTTGTTCAGAAGGACGGTCGCGAAAGGAACCACGCCCAGAAGCCGCATTGTCATCACGACGACGATCGCCATAGCGACCACCTCGAGAACGATCCTCAAAAGAACGGCCGCCACCACCAGGCCGACTCCCCCCCGGGCCTCCACCGCTAGAGCGGCCTCCACTAGAAGGTCCATCACTGGAACGGCTATCACTTGACCTTCCTCCTCCAGCCCTACCACCTCCAGCACGACCGCCTCCACTAGGACGCCCACCGCCACTAGGACGGCCTCCTCCACTAGGTCGGCCACCGCGAGAGGGGCTGCCAGAACGGCGATCGAAGCGGTAGCTCATGACTTGAGGACTATGACGGTTGAGATTCGGCCTCATCCAGTCGATCCAAGAGCTGCGCAAGGCGAGCTGGATTCTGCAAAAAGAGCCAGCCCACCAGTGTCTCAAATCCCGTGGCCTTGCCATAGCTGGCGGCATCACCACGGCGTGGTCCACGGCCCGCTTTATTGCGACCACGACGCACCAAATCCTTCTCCAGGTCAGAAAGATGAGGATCCAAACATTGAAGAGCTTCTGCCTGAGCCGTGGCCTTTACTTCCGCCACAACAGCACGGTGGAGATCTCCAGAACGTCCTGGCTGATCACAATGACGCAAGCGCTGATGCAATTCCCAGACAGCATCTCCAAGCCAAGCCAATTGCAATGGCCCCAGGTTGTCTGCAGAGCCAGAGGCTGTCTGATGACGGATCCAGTCGCTCAAGCAGCTAGCTGATTAAGAGCCGTGGGCAAATCCGCCGCCAAATGGAGAAAGTCGTCAAGACGTACCAACTTGACGGTTTGAACAACCCGTGAATTGCCAACCAGTTGAAACGAACGCTTGGCGTCCTTGCATTTCTTAGCGGTCTGAACCAAAGCACCAAGGCCAGAAGAATCGAGAAAGTCGATCTTGCTGAGATCAATCACCACGGGGGCAGGATTGGCCTTCAACACATCATCCATGTAAATCATGAACTGCTTTTCGGAATAAGCATCCAGCTGACCAGTGAACTGGAAGACCAAACAGCCCTGACGCCGCTGGAAACCACCCCGTAGTGAAACGGTGATTCGCTGCAATTCAGTGATGGGACCAGCCCCCTACACGCAATGGCAGGAAGTGTAGTGATGTTGGCGATTCAATACCACGGTTTTCAGCGGCGTTCGGCCATCGAAGCCACAAAACGCGCGAAATGATGATCGGCATCATGAGGTCCTGGACTGGCTTCTGGGTGATATTGCACACCAAAGATTGGTCGCTGCCGATGAGCAATCGCTGCCACTGTGCGGTCATTGAGGTTGAGATGACTCACGGCCACACTGTCCTCAGGAAGGGACCCAGCATCGAGAGCAAAGCCGTGGTTCTGGCTGGTGATTTCAACCCGTCCAGAGGTTCCACAGGGATGATTAAGGCCGCGGTGGCCATAGGCCAACTTGAATGTGCGCCCGCCCATTGCCAAGCCAAGAATCTGATGGCCAAGGCAAATGCCAAACAGCGGTAAATCAGCCTTGGTGAGAAGGTCACGAGTGAGAGCGATTCCTGCTGTCACAGCTGCAGGATCACCTGGTCCATTCGATAGGAACACACCCTCGGGAGAGGCACTCAGCACAGCGTCGAGATCAGCACTGGCTGGCAGCACAGTGACATCACATCCATGGGCCACAAGCCGCTCAAGGATGGCTCGCTTGATCCCGAAATCAATCGCGACAACGCGAAAGGGAGAATCTGAACGGTTCTTAAGCCTTTGGTCAAAACCAACCCCACATCGTGAAGTCCAGGTGTAAGGGGCAGAAGTCGTCACCTGGTCAGCAAGGTTCAGCCCCTCCATCGAAGGAGCATTTTTCACCCGTTCCAAGAGCTGCTGAGGAGAACAACCATCACTGCTAATCACACCGTTCATGGCACCGGTCTCTCGCAGATGCCTAACAAGTGCTCTGGTATCGAGATCACAGATACCAACAACGCCGTGATCATCAAGCCATGTTTCAAGCGGCTGCTGACAACGCCAGCTGCTCGGTTGAGGAACCAACTGACGGGCAATCACTCCGCGGGCGTGAGGTTGAGCAGCCTCCTGATCATCAGGATTCACTCCTGTATTGCCGAGTTCCGGATAGGTAAAAGTGACCAACTGCCCGGAATAACTGGGGTCGGTGATCACCTCCTGATAGCCGGTCATCCCAGTGTTGAAGACCACCTCACCAACAACGCTGCCCCGGGAGCCAAAGGCCTTCCCCTGCAGGACAGTTCCATCGGCCAATACGAGCAGCGCATCATTTTTGGATGAAGCTGTCATCGGCTAATTGATCCTGAATGCATTACCCAATCATTCTCCAATTTGATGGTCTAAGGCCCGACGTAATCCCTCCAGTCTCTGCCAAGGAAGGCCCTGATCCAGACATTGATGAGCTTTAGCAACCCCCAGCCCTAGATCATCTTCTAAACCGGCAGCCCAGAGAACCAAAGCTGTATTCAAAGCCACCACATCCCTTTGAGCCCTTGTTCCTTGCCCCTGAAGTACGGCAGAAAGAATTCTTTGATTGAAAGCAAGATCTCCCCCCTTGAGATCCTCAACAGGTGCCGAAATCAGCCCTAATTGCTCAGGGTCAAGCAACGATTCACGCAGCTGTCCATTATCGAGCAATCGCAACGCATTCTTCCCTGCCAGGGAGGCTTCATCCAAACCACCGGCACCATGCACGACAACGGCCCTCTGAAGACCTAGACGCTGCAGAGCTTCTGCCATGGGATCCAACAACTCTGCCCTCGCCACACCCAGCACTTGAGCTTGCGGCCGCAGGGGATTGACCAAGGGTCCAAGAAGATTGAACACAGTGCGAACCCCAAGGCTGCGGCGCAGCGGAGCAAGGTTCACCAAGGCTGGATGCCAAGCCGGTGCAAACAGAAATGTCACCCCTGCTTCTGGAAGGGCTGATACCACCGTTTCCAGAGAAGCCTTGAGCTGAAGTCCAAGACCCTCGAGAACATCAGCCGAGCCCACCTTGCCGCTTGCACTTCGGTTGCCGTGCTTGGCAACCTTCGCCCCACAAGCTGCAGCGGTAAAGGCCACGGCGGTGGAAATATTGAAGGTGTCAGCGCCATCCCCACCAGTGCCACAGGTGTCGACCATCGCCATGGCAGGCACTGCACAAGGGAGAGGGCAGGCCGCCCGCAAGACATTGGCCATCGCCGCCAACTCAGCACCAGAGAGACCTTTAACCCGCAAAGCAGCAAGGAAGGCTCCGGTTTGCACTGGAGTGAGCTCTTCTGCCAACCAGGCCTGCATCAGAGCCGTGGCCTGTTGATCCGTAAGGTTCTGCCCCTGAAGGAGCATCTCAAGGGTTTGCGGCCAGGAGAACGGCGAGGAAGAAGCAAAAGACATTGGGCCAAAAAAGTGGGGCAGAGAATGAGGCCGAAAGTGGGGCAGTAAAAAACCCGGGTGCAATGCACACCGGGCCGGGTGATGGGGACAACAACACTATCCCTTAAAAATTCGCTGCTGGCGAGAACCAAGCCATCAACGCCGCAAGATTCAAAACAGCCTTTCGATTCAATTGCGCTCCCCGTCGGCGTTATCAAAACCAGAACCAACAGACTCCTCAGCCGCCTGTCCTGGCCGGAAACCCTGATTCCAAATCTGACGAGCTCTAACGTTCAAAGCCTCTCGAGTCAGCCCCCAAAACTTCAGTGTCTTGACCATGTCAGCCTGCAAATCTGAGGCCCCTGGGAAACCCTCATAACGAAGCATCAACCGAGCCAGATCAACCACATCAGCATCAGCAGGCAACTCCTTAGCGAGAAGCCGGTCAATATGATCACGGTCGGTGGCGTAGAGGGGGTGATTTTGCTCCTGGTTCAAATGAGAATCACTCATCGCTCCATCTCAAGAATGTTGCCAACCTTGCTCAGCTTGGCCGCTTAGCTTGATGTCCTAATCGATCCCGGCATGGCAGCACTTCGCCTCGATCTGATCGGCCGATACCTAAGGCCCCATCGCCGCACTGTGATCTTTGGTGCCATCACACTCCTGGTGGTGAACATTCTCAGCGTGATCATCCCGCTGGAAGTCCTGCGCGTTATTGATGATCTCCAAGACGATTTTGCCTTCTCTGATGTGCTGCATCAGGCCGGCTGGATTGTGATTCTTGCCAGCGTGATGGCCTTGGCCAGGATGTTGTCCAGGCAACTCGTTTTCGGCGTCGGACGTCAGGTTGAAGTCGAGCTGCGTCAACGTTTGTTTGACCACATGCTCAGCCAAGAGCCCGGTTGGGTTCAACAAATCGGCAGTGGTGATGTCATCAACCGTGCCACCAGCGATGTGGAGAACATTCGCCGCCTCCTGGGGTTCGCTGTTTTAAGCCTCACCAATACGGCGATGGCCTATTGCTTCACCCTGCCCGCGATGCTGGCCATCGATCCCTGGCTGACCCTGGCCGCAATCAGCCTTTACCCCGTGATGCTGGGCACGGTGAGCCTCTTCGGAGGACGGATGATGCGGCAACAACAACGCCAGCAAGAATCCCTTTCCGACCTCAGTGACCTGATCCAGGAAGACCTCTCTGGGATCGGTGCGATCAAAATTTATGGACAGGAAGAGCCTGAGCAGGCCGCTTTTTCCGAGCGCAATGACGCTTTCAAAGCGGCCGCCATTCGCTTGGCACGTACGCGCAGCACCCTCTTCCCATTGCTGGAAGGCATCTCCTCGATCTCACTACTGGTGCTGCTGGCACTTGGCACCGGCCAGCTCGAGCGCGGCAGCCTCACCATTGGCGGACTGGTCGCCCTGATTCTTTATGTGGAACGGCTGGTTTTCCCTACGGCTCTACTGGGCTTCACCCTCAACACCTTTCAGACCGGCCAAGTGAGCCTCGAAAGAGTGGAAGAACTGCTGAAGCGAATGCCCCAAATCTGCAATCCAGAGGTGCCTGTAAAGCTAAAAAAACCTGTTAGGGGTCGCCTGGAAGCACGCGAACTGCATATCCACTTCGAAGGCAGTCAACAAGACACTCTCTCGGGTCTGAACTTTGTCATTGAAGCCGGTGAGCTGGTGGCAGTTGTTGGCCCCGTGGGATGTGGCAAAACCACATTGGCAAGGGCCCTAGGTCGCATGGTTGACGTTCCCCGAGGTCAGCTATTCCTCGATGACCATGATGTCAATGATCTAACGCTAAAGGATCTACGCAGCAATGTTTCACTAGTGCCCCAAGAGGGTTATCTATTCACCAGCAGCCTTGCTGACAATCTCCGCTTTGGAGATCCCCAGGCCTCGATGGAACGGGTGGCAGCAGCAGCGCAGCAAGCACGCCTCATGGACGACGTGCGTGGTTTTCCCGATGGCTTCGACACCCTCGTTGGAGAACGAGGCATCACACTTAGCGGTGGACAAAGGCAGCGCACGGCACTAGCCAGAGCACTACTGGTTTCTGCACCTGTGCTGGTGTTGGATGACGCTCTTGCCAGCGTGGACAACAACACAGCCTCTGAAATCCTGGCATCGATTAGAGCGCAACAAGGACGCACGATCGTGATGATCAGCCACCAGCTCTCTGCGGCGGCAGCCTGCGATCGAATTCTGGTAATGGAAGAGGGACATCTGGTTCAACAAGGGCATCACCAGGAATTGATCAAAGTCCCAGGGCTTTATCGACGCCTTTGGGAACGTGAGCAGGCTGCTGAACAGCTCGAAACTGTTGGCTGATCTCGACTTAGCCCAACCAAATTCAGCAACAAATGCCTTCAACGAAGGCATCAACCATGAAACGGTTGAGCACAATTTCAAGACAAATCATCCGCTTGTCGCTAGCTCTAGACAGCGATCGCAAGACAAAACATGACACCTGGTACCCCCTATTCCATGCGTTGCACGCTCACCTTCGGTGATATCTACCTACAAGTTCTCGCCTGGATGGCCGTGATTTTTGTGAGCTTGGCCGCAGGCCTTGCCCTAATGGGTTCATCCAGGCCGGTCTTTGCCCTTGTGGGCGTCGGCTTGATTCTGGTTCTCAGCCTCCCGTTCCTGCTGTTTGCCTTCGTGACCACCCTTCTGAACCATATCCACCTAGAACCGAAGCAAATTGCCTAGGGTTAATGGGCTTTCAAGCCTCAAATGCTTCCTTCCTGGTTAACACCCAAAACATCTAAGAAGAAGCCCATGCCTCCAACAGCCGAGAAGCATTTTGTTCTTGGTTCAGAGTTAAGAGCTCCGTTGCTCATCAACAATCAAGAAGCAGCCATCTTTGCCTGTGGCTGTTTCTGGGGAGCAGAGAAAGGTTTCTGGCGATTGCCTGGTGTCTTCAGCACAGCTGTTGGCTATGCCGGTGGCCATCAAAGCCAACCGACTTATCAACAGGTCTGCTCAGGCCGCAGCGGTCATACCGAAGTTGTCCGGGTGGTTTGGAACACTGCTGAGGTCGACTTCAGCGACCTGCTCAAACTCTTCTGGGAATGCCATGACCCAACCCAGGGGAATCGACAAGGCAATGATTCTGGTAGCCAATACAGATCAGCGATTTACACGACAACAGCTGATCAGATGGAGCTGGTTCAAGCCAGCAAAGCCAGCTATCAAAAGGCCTTGAACAAGCATGGCTTTGGCGAAATCACGACGGAGATCAAAGCCGACGAAGACTTTTATTACGCCGAGCCTTATCACCAGCAATATCTTGCCAAGCCAGGCAGCAGGCCCTACTGCTCTGCCATGCCAACCAAAGTTGGCCTAGGAAATTTTCAAGGCGCAAACTACAAGCTTCCAGCCGAGGTATGGAACCACTACGACTGGTCGATCAGCCACTGTGTTCTGCGTAGTGACAACTCACCAATCAAGATCTAAATGATCCCAATCAACAATTCACGGCTAGAAGTGGATCAGATCTGCATCATCAGACCAATACATCACCGATCCTGATCAACCCATGAGCAGAAATCTCGAGATCACAATTGAGGAAGAACTCCTCAGCGAAGTTGATTACTACTGTGCGGTTTACAGCATTGATAGAAGTACAGCGATTAACTTCTTATTGAATGGCGCCCTTCAGACTGCTCTCCCCAATCCAAACTGGCTAATTGAAGCGGAACCAGATGTTGAGGAGAGGGATCCATACTCCAGTGAACAATCAGCCAGTGAAAATATTAATTCCAGCCAGCCAAGCCCGCCTTCAGAGGATGCTGATCTCGACCAAGTCCCTGACTGGCTAAAAGGAATGGAAATCGCCGCACCAATACGAAACCGAAGCATTCCCGATCTCTCTGCCAGCCCATTGGTTCAGAATCGACACAACAAACAAACAAACACCGATTAATCCTGAGCAGGAAAGCCATCTTGGCCAACTTTTCCTGATCAACAATCCATACACAGGAGCACCCTTTTTAACCAAGGGCCAGATCCAAACCCACAAGACTGACAAGCTTGAGAAGCAAGCAAGAAGATCAGAACGGAATCATCATCAGACAACTTATGACTTAAATCCTTAGCTATTTGCATGCGCCCATGCAGTAGTAGATGAAGCCAATACAGGAATCAAATAG
>CATBLW010000084.1 GCA_949486985.1 Prochlorococcus marinus str. MIT 9215 | reverse complement strand
CGATGTCAGGCTGTTCCCAACCATCATCCGCTGGGAAATGGTTTACCAACCACTATTTGGCTGTAGCCAACAGCCCCTCTGGGATTTTCCTCATCTCTGGAGTTGGCGTCAAAGGTTTTTTGCCCTTCCAGGAGTGGCCAATACCTGCGACGCCCAAGCCTGGCGGCAAGACTATTTCGGTGCCCTCTTCCCGATACATCCCAGCAACATTGTTCCTTCTGGGCCTGATCTCGCCAAACTGGTAAAGGCTTCAGCACCTGATCAGCAATGACCGACAACGCTCAAGCTTTCATGCCAAGCAAGGATTCTTTTCAAGAGCAGGTTTTTCAAGGGGTTTACGGGACCTATACGATCACCCACTCCGATGCCATTGAAGTGCAGCGTTATCGGATCGCCCTGCTCGTTTGCGGCGTGGCCTTCTCGGCAGGTCTAATGCAATGGCTTGTTCAAGGGCCTACCTGGGCCTGGCTATGGCTCATCCCGATGGCCATTGGTCTTGGACTGGCTCTGAATTGGATTCACATCTATCTACGTCCACTGCATCTAGCCCTACAGGTGTTCTGGGCCTTGGGATGTCTTGGTGCCTTGCTGTTGGCATTGCGGGTTGGTGGCGGCGAAAGGATGCTGTCTTCCTTGGCTGAACAGCCCCTCTGGACTTGGGCAGTCGGCCCCCTGTTTGCAGCCCTGACAGGCGTGGGCTTCAAAGAATTCTTTTGCTTTCGCCGCCCTGAGGCCATTGGCTTAACGCTGTTGATTCCCATTGCTTTGGTTGGCCATCTCAGCAGCCTGCTGAATGAGGCGACAGTCATTGGCTTATTGAGCTCTTCTGCTCTGCTGCTGGTGATCTTGGCTCTACGTAAATTCGGAATGGAGGCTGCCGCGGACGTTGGTGACAAAAGTGTGTTTGCTTACCTCAACAGCCAACAATCTGCTGAGGCTCTGTGAGCCTGATCAGCTTGGTGGGAGCGTCGAAAGACTTCGGCATCAACACCCTTTTTGCCGATCTCACCCTGCATATCGATCAAGGCGAACGGCTTGGTCTGATCGGGCCCAATGGAGCTGGTAAATCCACGCTGCTCAAGGTGCTGGCTGGTTTGGAGCCACTGGGATCAGGAGAACGGCGTTGCTCTCCACGATTGAGCCTGGAGCTTGTCGGCCAGGAAAGTGCCGTCGAACCAGGCCGCACGGTTTTGCAAGAAGTCTTGGCTGGCTGCGGCGAGAAGCGCGAGCTCTTACTGCGCTTCAACGAGCTAAGCGATGAGATCGCACGCAAGCCAAATATGCCAGCGCTGCTAACGGAACTGGGGCACCTCAGTCAGCGCATGGATGAGGCCCAGGCCTGGAGCCTGGAACAACAATGCCAAGAGGTATTGCAGCGGCTTGGAATCACCGATCTACACAGACCAGTCGAAGAACTCTCTGGTGGTTATCGCAAGCGCGTCGGATTGGCTTCCGCCCTGGTTGCAAGGCCGGATGTTCTGCTGCTTGACGAGCCCACCAATCACCTTGATGCAACGGCTGTTGAGTGGCTGCAGAGTTGGCTCGATCGTTATCCAGGCGCACTGGTACTGGTCACCCATGACCGCTACGTGCTGGATCGTGTCACCAATCGCATGGTGGAAGTCGAGCGGGGGCAAGCACGCAACTATGTAGGCAACTACAGCACCTTTCTGCAGCAAAAGGCAGAGCAAGAAGCCTCGGAGGCATCGACAGCCGCCAAATTCAAAGGTGTTTTAAGAAGAGAGCTGGCATGGTTGCGACAGGGGCCAAAAGCACGCAGCACCAAACAGAAAGCCCGCCTTCAGAGGATTGAGGCCATGCGTGAAGAGCCCTTAAAACAAGCTCGGGGTTCCTTGGAAATGGCCAATGTGAGTCGAAGGATTGGCAAATTGGCGATCGAGGCGGAGAACCTGCACGTCACGGCCGATGGTGAACCCAATAGCACCAAGCTTCTTGAGGATTTCACCTACAGCTTTAGCCCCGAAGACCGGATCGGGATCATCGGCCCGAATGGCAGCGGCAAGTCGACGCTTTTGGATCTAATCGCCGGGCGACGGCAACCAACCGGAGGCTCACTCCGCCTAGGCGATACGGTGCACCTTGGCTATCTCGATCAGCACACTGAGGCCTTCACGAGCGGCAAAGGCCTCGAGCGAAAAGTCATCGACTTTGTCGAAGAAGCCGCCATCAGAATCGATCTTGGCGGAGAGCAGGTCACGGCCTCCCAGCTACTGGAACGCTTCCTATTCCCTCCAGCGCAGCAGCACAGTCCACTAAGCAAACTCTCGGGGGGAGAACGCCGCCGACTCACCCTCTGCAGAATCCTGATCCAAGCTCCAAACGTGCTGTTGCTGGATGAACCCACCAACGACCTGGACGTGCAAACACTGAGCGTGCTTGAAGACTTCCTTGAAGATTTCCGTGGCTGCGTCGTGGTGGTCTCTCACGATCGCTACTTTCTCGATCGCACCGTTGATCGGCTATTCAGCTTTGAAGAAGGTCGACTACAGAGATTTGAAGGCAATTACAGCGCCTTCCTCACTCGACAACAAAGCAAGGAGCGCGAGCAACAAGACAACAAAGGCTTAAAAGCCACAAAATCAACAAAAGGCTCTGATTCATCCACTCAGAACCAAGCCCAAATTGCAACGTCTGAATTGCCAGGCTCTGCAGCCCAATCATCAACGAACAAGGAAAACAAGCCTCGCCGACGCAGCTTCAAAGAAACGCGTGAACTGGAATTTCTCGACCAAAACATCCCTTTGCTAGAAGCCAAGCGCGCAGAACTTGAAGCCTCTCTAGCCAAAGGAGACAACGACTTAACTCTGCTCAGTCAGGAACTTGCAGATCTGATTGAAACTCTGCACAACAACGAGGAGCGCTGGCTGGAACTCAGTGAGCTGACTCCATGACACGGCTCCTTCGACGGCGATGGGGATGAAGCAATTCAGAATTCCTTAAAGGCCTTTCTAAAAGCGCCAGGTTTCCTGAGCCTGGCCACTGACAACTGGGTGCTGCGGATTCTGCCTCGAGATCTTTTGGCTTCTCTGTCCCCAGCCATGGCGCTACTCGGGGAGAAGCCCCTGCAGCATCCGCCAACTTCATGCTGGTCGGTCGGTAATCATCCACCGATCGATGCAAGGCCATCTGATCTCCCATGCGGCGCAAATAAAGATCGCGAGACCAAACCACACGGTTGTGTTCAAACGCCTCGCAGGCCTCAACAATTGAAGTGAAACGCTGACTTACCAGGCCAGAAGGGGCGCATTGCTTCCATTCCAACACTTGCGCGAAGCTCAAATTCTTCCGCCATTGCCGCTGTTCAGAGAGGTAACAGAACTCCTCCGGACCGTTGATCCAGAACATTCTTCCTCTCTCATCCATGAAATGACGGTCTTGTCGGTCTCTGATCCGCACCATTGCCCAACCATCAGAAAGACTATTTTTTTGATAGCCACCAACCAACGGCCTTGGCAATGGTGTTGTAACGCAAACACAGGTGCGATTACACGACATGGCACAACCGGTCAACGGCCGTATGGTGTGAGAGTTGCGAAAGGCCTGCGTAGGTCCAGTATTTATGAACACCATCGACGAGCACATTCAGAAGGATCAATCTGAGATCCAGACCGCCAAGGCTGAAGGGAATGATGCCAAGGTGCGTCACTTAACAGAAGAACTTCACTCCCTTGAGGAGTACAAAGATCATCATCCTGAAGACAAGCACGATCCAAATACATTGGAATTGTTCTGCGAAGCCAA
Source organism: Prochlorococcus marinus str. MIT 9215 (assembly GCA_949486985.1). Classification (GTDB taxonomy): domain Bacteria; phylum Cyanobacteriota; class Cyanobacteriia; order PCC-6307; family Cyanobiaceae; genus MIT-9215. The sequence goes on along the minus strand of CATBLW010000084.1, from coordinate 7,390 downwards.
CCCTGACGAGCCTGAGTGCCTCGTCTACGACGACTGATCATCCATACAGGACTTGCTGAGCGCAGAAAAAAAGCGGGCCTAGGCCCGCTTTTTAATGCTTGATTCGTTTAGAGAAGAGCAAAAGCAAGGCTGCTTTTCAAAGATCCTCATTGAATTCTGATGGGCTGCTTGTCAGTGAGCAAACAACCGATTCCTCACGAGAAAGTTCTCGAACTTCTGCGATAGGACGCCCCATCCGCTTCAAAACCTCAATCTCACCATTGGTTTGACAGCGAGCGATCACGTCACCCTTCTGATCAAAGCAGCTGTAAAAGGTCATTGAATGAGTCAACTTTGTTCAGTTATGGCCAAAACTCAGCAAATAGACAAGTGTTGATGAGATCTCACACACTTCAAACACCCAACTCACTCCAAACCCGCTCAAGCAGCACGTCAAGTCCCTGAGCCATTGCAGCGGAGATCAACAGCAATGGTCTGCCACTAGCGGCTTGAAGCCGCTCAACCAGTTCCTGGTGATGGGCTTTGTCAACGAGCTCCTGTTTATTAACAACAAGAAGTCTGGGCCGATCCATCAAGCCATGGCCATAAGCGACCAACTCCTTCTCTACCACTTGCAAATCTGAGACTGGATCGTCAGCTCCAGCATCAACCAAATGAATCAGCAACCTGGTCCGTTCGATATGGCGCAGGAAATCGTGTCCGAGACCTGCTCCTTGAGCAGCTCCGGCAATAAGCCCTGGAATGTCTGCAAAAACCGTGCCATCGCCGCTAGGCCGACGGACCACACCAAGATTCGGGACCAGCGTTGTAAAGGGATAATCGGCAATCTTGGGGCGAGCTGCCGAAAGCACAGCAATCAACGTGCTTTTGCCAGCGTTAGGAAGACCAATGATCCCAACCTCTGCCAGCAACTTGAGTTCCATCTGCAATGACCATTCCTCACCATCTCTGCCTTCCGTGAATTTCTCAGGGGCCCGATTGCGATTGCTGAGGTAGTGGGCATTTCCAAGGCCACCGCGACCACCAAAAGCCACAATCAGCCTCTGACCTGATGAGGTCAAATCACCCAGAAGAATGCCGGTATTGAGATGACTCACTTGCGTGCCACAAGGCACTTTGATCAGCAAGTCCTTGCCTGAAGCCCCTGAACAACGATTCGGGCCGCCTCGACGACCATCTTCAGCCGGGAACAATCTCTTGTAATTGAAATCCAGCAGGGTTTGGAGATTGTCATCAGCCTCAAGGACCACGTTGCCTCCATGGCCTCCATCTCCTCCGGAGGGCCCCCCGGCCGGCACATACTTCTCTCGCCGAAAGGCCATGATCCCATCGCCTCCGCGACCTGCTCTCACCGCGATGCGGGCCTGATCAATGAACTGCACGGCTAGCGCCTGACTGGGCCAATCATCAATCTTAAGATCAGAGAGATTCGGGGTTGGGTGTTGGCAGGTGTTCACTTCAAGGATCTGGACAAGACCTACCCAGGCAGAGGCCGAAGAGGTAGCCGTGGGACGGATATCGAAGTCATTCGTCAGCTCAATCTCGACATCAAAGATGGCGAATTCCTCGTACTTGTCGGCCCTTCGGGTTGCGGCAAAAGCACTCTTCTCAGGCTGCTCGCGGGCTTAGACAGTCCAACCCGCGGAGAGATCTATGTAGGCGACCAACCAGTCTCGAAGCTTCGGCCAGCCCAGAGAGATGTGGCGATGGTGTTTCAGAGCTATGCGCTTTACCCCCACTTAAGCGTTCGCGACAACCTGGCATTCGGCTTAAGAAGAAGCCGTCGGCGCTCATGGGGTCAACAACTTCAAGATCAACTGCACTGCAGCACAAGAAACTGGCCTAAACCAATCCGAATCGCATCGCATCGAGAGGCTCTGATTGAACAGCGAACACTGGAAGTTGCTGAAGCACTGGAACTGGAAGCACTGCTTGATCGCCAACCCAAAGAACTCTCAGGCGGGCAGAAACAACGGGTTGCCCTTGGCAGAGCCATGGCAAGAAAGCCTTCGGTTTTCCTCATGGACGAACCACTGAGCAACCTGGACGCCAAGCTCCGCACCAGCACCAGAGCCCAAATCGTTGATCTCCAAAGACAATTGGGCACCACAACCATTTATGTCACCCACGACCAAGTCGAGGCGATGACGATGGGCCACCGAATCGCCGTACTGAATCAAGGCCAGTTACAGCAATTGGGCACGCCAATGGAGCTTTATCAGTGGCCTGCCAACACATTCGTGGCCCAATTCATTGGCAGTCCAGCGATGAATTTGTTGCCTGTGATTGCAGGCCCTGCCAGCACAATCCTTCTCGGCGATAGACGTTTACCAATCAAAGGAGCACTGGCCGAAGCCTTATTGCCGCTGGAGGGGAAAGCCCTTTGGGCAGGACTACGTCCCGAGTATTGGCGTGTGGCACCTGCCACAAACCGCAACATCGCCGCTGAAGTGAGACATACAGAGGTGCTGGGCAATGAGCAACTCATCACTTGCAAGCTTGTTCAAGGCCACCATCTCATTCAGTTACGTGCCTCACCAGAGCTTGCTGTCTTCCCTGGGAGCACTCTGAATCTGGAGGCCAATCCAGAAGGCTGGCGATTGTTTCTCGCTGATGGTGAAGCGATCCAACCAGCGATGCCACTCCACTCTGAAGACATCTCTAAAGATCAAGAGCCTGCATTGCCCAGCCTCGACTAACGAACCCAAACCACACTGCAACCAGCACCACCATCACTCTTTTCGGCGTCACTAACTTTTTCCACATAGGGGACGCTTTCAAGCCAATGCAGCAATCCTCGTTTCAACTTGCCAGTTCCGATGCCATGGATGACCCATAAAGGGCCACTGGAATTGCGGAGCTGCTCTTCGACAACAACTTCGGCCTCATGCACTCTTAAGCCACGAACATCAACAGTGTTTTGCGTTGTGCGCACCTCTGGTCGCCGACGTGAACCGCTCCTTGCTTGAACCTGCACAACGGTCTCTGGGAGCGAGGGTTTGCGGCCATCGAGACTTTCAACCGTGGCAATGTCCACAGTGCTGCGCATCACGCCACAGCGAACGGTGAGCTGCTGGCCATCATCAGCAATAGCCAACACCTCCGCCGCCTTGCCGAGAGCAAGTAGACGAATGCGATCACCAACCTGAGGTCGCCAACCTTGATGCTCTCTTCGCTGAGGCTGAGGCTGATGATCGGCCTCGATGCGTCTCAAACGCTGACCGGCAAGACGAGCCATATCGCCATCCGCCCGTCCGCCACGCAAACGACGAATCAGCGTGCGCACCTCCTGCTGACCCTCCCGAATCGAATTCTCTAACTTCTGGCGTCCACGTTCTTGAACCTCAGCAGACTGCTGACGCTGGGCATGCCAACGGCTGAGTAACTCTTCATGGAGCAATTCTGTTCTTGCCAGCAATGCCGCTGCATCCTCTGCCGCTGACTGCTGTCTCTGCCGCTGTTCTTCCAAGCCACGAATCACCGCATTCACTTCGCCATCGCCTCGAGGAGCCAGCAGTTCTTCAGCGCCCTGAATAACGGCAGCGTCCAAACCAAGGCGCGTTGCAATAGCCAAAGCATTACTTCGACCGGGGATACCCCATTGCAAGCGGTAGGTGGGAGACAGCGTCTCTCCATCGAAAGCAACAGACGCGTTTTCAAAGCGTGAGTCGCTGTATTTAAGAGCTTTTAGTTCCCCAAAGTGAGTGGTAGCAATTGTGAGGCGTGCCCTGTCCGCCAAGGTACGCAACAAGGCAGAGGCCAGAGCCGTACCTTCACTCGGGTCAGTACCTGCACCAACTTCATCGAGAAGCACCAAAGCCGGAGCAGGGCCTCCATCAAGGGCTTGAAGGATTCGACTGATTCGCTTCACATGACCACTAAAGGTGGAGAGGTTTTGCTGAAGTGATTGCTCATCGCCAATATCCGCAAGCACCTGCGCACACCAAGGCAGTGATGGACTCCCGGCGCAGGGCAATAAAAGGCCCGCTCGGGCCATCAACGCGGCCAGGCCAATGCTCTTGAGTGTGACCGTTTTGCCACCTGTATTGGGCCCTGTAATCGCCACCACTCTCAGACTGGAGGAGACCTCCACGCTTGTGGGGACAACAGCTGCCCCCTGCTCACGCTTCTGCTGCCAGACCAACAATGGATGGCGCAACTCCTGCAAACTGAAAGCAGCATCAGGCTCAGCATGCAAAGTTGGCGGTACACCGCCGAGCCACTGGCCATAACGGCCACGAGCCAAGGCCATATCCAATTGCAGCAAAATCTCAGCAAGATCTTCGAGGGACGCGTTGTGCTCAGCAACAGCCGCACTCAATGTCGCCAAAACCTTTTGCTCTTGCTCCCGAATGCGACCCTCTAAATCAGCCAAACGATTGCCTAAGGCGATCACGGCCTGAGGTTCGATGAACACCGTGCTCCCAGAAGCCGAGCTGTCGTGCACCAGACCAGGAAGCTGCGAGGCAGCACCAGCCTTTACAGCCAAAACAGGACGACCATGCCGCTCGGCTATCACCGTGTCCTGCAGCATGGCTGCATGACGGCGCAATTGCTCTTGCAATCGATCGCGCCGTTCCTGTCGCAGGCTTTGCCACTGTCCTCGCAAACCCGCAAGGATTGGACTGGCGCGATCTGCCACCCGCCCACCATCTTCCAAGCAAAACTTGAGTCGCTGCTCTAGCTCAGGCAACGTGGCAAGATCCGCCAAGATTGCTGTCAGAGTCGGCCGCAGCTCTTGATCATCAATCTGACGTCTAAGTCGTCTTGCGGCCGAGAGGGTGTTGGCAACGGCCAACAACTCCTCGCCTGAGGCCACGCCTCCCTTGACACAACGGCTTAAGACTTGAGCAAGATCATGCACACCCTCAAAGCTGAGGCCGCCATCAATGAGTCCATCAAGGGCAGCGATTTCAAGCGTTTCAGCCAGCCTTAATCGACTGGAAGCAAGATCAACTGGCAGGGTCAGCTGACGACAGTAACGACGTCCCTGAAGCGTGCTAGCAAACCCCGAAAGGTGCTCACATAAACGTGGCCACTCCAGCAAATTGAGAGTGTCCTCAAGAGCCAATGAGGCCGATGAGACATCCGAGCTGCAGACTTCCGAGCTCATGCCAAGGAGGGAATGCTCAAGAGAAGGAGAACAAGCTCATCATCCCTGCTTTAACCATTCAGCAGCATCACAGGCGTGATAGGTGAGGATCAAGTCAGCACCAGCACGTTTGAAGCTCAACAACGTCTCAAGCACCACAGCGCGCTCATCAATCCAGCCTCGTTCTGCAGCGGCCTTCACCATCGAGTATTCGCCGCTCACGTTGTAAGCCGCTATCGGCATCGTCGACTCTTCGCGCAAGCGATGAATGATGTCCAGATAGGCCAAGCCAGGCTTAACCATCAAAATATCAGCGCCCTCCTGCTCATCAAGTTGGGCCTCAGTAATCGCCTCACGAGCATTGGCTGGGTCCATTTGATAAGTGCTCTTATCTGTAGGAATGGGCTTATCACCTGCCGCACGCGGCGCTGAATCGAGCGCCTCACGAAATGGCCCGTAATAGGCAGAGGAATATTTAGCCGCATAGCTGATGATGCCGACGTGCTCAAAGCCCTCATCGTCGAGAGCCTCACGGATCGCGCCAACGCGGCCATCCATCATGTCGCTGGGTCCAATCAAATCAGCACCGGCACGCGCTTGAACAACCGCCTGACGGCAAAGCTGATCGATCGTCTCATCATTCAAAACAATCCCCTGCGAGCTGACAATGCCGTCATGGCCATCGCAGGAATAAGGATCCAAAGCAACATCGGTCATCACCGTCATCTCTGGCAGCTCTTGCTTAAGCCGAGCGATCGCCCGAGGGATCAAGCCATGCTGGTTAAAGCATTCAGCACCATCTTCTGTTTTGAGACCTTCCGAGACTTTTGGGAACAACACGATGCAACGAATGCCAAGCCCCCAAGCCCGTTGCACTTCTCCAATTAAATGATCCAAACTCCAACGATTGGCACCGGGCATGGCACCGATCGGCTCCACTTCTGCTCCCTCATGAACAAAAAGGGGATAGATAAAATCAGCAGCTGACAAGCTGAATTCCCGCACCATCGCCCGCAGGGCAGGAGTACGACGCAATCGACGAGGGCGATAAGTGAGATCCATCAGAGCCGCAGGATGAGGCCGTGATCGTAGGTCCTGCCTTAGAGGCGAGCAGATTGCAACCAGGATTCGCGGGGATTGCTGCTTCGTGACTCCTGCAACTGCTTGAGCAACTGCAGCTCTTGATCAGACCATTTGCTTGGAAGTTGCAAGCTGAGGGTTAAGAGCAAATCACCACGACCATCCCGACACGGCCAGCCCTTGCCCTTGAGTCGCAAGCTACGACCTGGGGACGTGCCAGCAGGGATGGTCACCTCTGCTTCTCCATCAGGAGTCATCACTTTGACGCTTCCCCCAAGAGCAAGTTCATCCAATCCAACGGGCAAATCTGCCCGCAATTGATCGCCATCCAAACGCCAAATGGCATGAGGCTGAACATCGATGTTCAAAAAAAGATCTCCGCGACGCCCAGTTCCAGGCTGGAGATTGCCCTTGCCTTTCAAGCGCAAGCGAGAACCAGATTTAACCCCCTGAGGAATTCGTACTTGCACCCGTTCTTCATTCACTGAAAGCGTGCGTTCGGTACCACGGAAGGCCTCGGCGAAACTCACCTTGACGGTGGCCTCAGCATCCATATTCAAAGGCTGGCGTGATCCACCTCTTGGGAAGCCTGCTCCTCCAGGGAAACCGGCTCCTCCTGGAAAACCACCGCCACCGGGGAAGCCTGCACCACCTGGGAAACCACCACCAAAGCCTGCCCCCCCCTGAGGGCCGCCAAAACGCCCCAACAAATCATTAATGAAGTCATCGAAGTTGCCATAACGGCCAAAGTCGACATCAACGCCAGCAGGGCCACCACCGCCTACTCCGCCGGCTTGATTCCAATATTGACCAAACTGCTCATATTTTTTGCGTTTATCAGGATCAGAGAGCACCTCATAGGCCTCGCTGACCTCCTTGAATTTGGCTTCAGCGCTGGCATCCCCAGGATTGACATCAGGGTGATATTGCCGCGCCAGCTTTCGGAACGCTCTCTTAATCGCATCGTTGTCGGCGCTGCGATCAACTCCGAGAACCTTGAAGTAATCCCGGTAGCCGCTGCCGGCCATAGCTTTGATGCGGCCAAAGGCCCAAGTTGCACTTAGTTTCCCAGCAGAACTGCGATCCTGCGCATTTAGATATGGAGGGAAGCCCGAACGATCGCAAACTGTTTAAGTTCTCGAGCACTCAAGGCTTCGTTGGCATGGTTATCCCCAAACAACTTCGCGACAGATTTGGCCTTAACCGATGGCTTGCAAT
>CATBLW010000083.1 GCA_949486985.1 Prochlorococcus marinus str. MIT 9215 | reverse complement strand
TGGGAAAGTTTTTACTGGGTAGGTTTAATTGGGCAGGTTTTTATTGGGTAGATTTTTACTAAGCGAGCATTCCTCCAACAAATATTCTCCTGGAAAGATTTTTTAACACGCATTGCTTAAAACATGCTTACCAAGCAAATCCCTCCCGAGCCAATCCTTCTCTGGCAAGTATTTCTCTAGCAAATACTTCTCAAGCAAATATTTACCTAACAAATACGTTGCTTCTTCAACACATCTCTCACGAGCGCATCACGCTTGAACAAATAACACTCAAGAAAATGCCACTTAAGCAAGACCATCAATAAATAACTTAAAGAAGAATATTTCAAGCCAAGTATTGAACCAATCAGCTTCAATCAAGCCAATAGGCTTTCGCTGCAGCGTGCTGAGAATGAATGCGTTTCAAGCGCAGTTGCCGCTGCGGCCGCATCACGCACACAAAATTGAGGCCCAAAGCGAACGTAGCGAACCTTTGGTCCCTGACGAACTGTTGCCACCACCGGTACGCGAACACCAACTTCATCCTGGCCAGGACGATGCTGATGCAAACACTCACGAAGTCGATGCTGAACGGCAATATCGCTGGCTTCGTCAGGTTGCAGATCAACAAGCAACAATCGCAAATCATCAATGCCGCGGCAGTCATCAACAATCAACTGCACACGATCATCGCGACGGTCAACAGCTGCCCAGATCAGCAAGCGTGCTTCCAGCATCAAATGATCACAAAGACGGGCATAACTCTTGGGGAAGACCACAGCTTCGCAGCTACCAGTGAGATCCTCAAGCTGAAGAATTGCCATGCGATCACCTTTGCGTGTCGTCACCTGACGCATCTCAGTCACCATCGTGATCACACTCACCTTGGCTTTATCAGCCTGCTCTTCCAAACTGGCCAAACCAATGGGAGCCAGTAATTGAGCAGGAGCTGTGAGCTGTTTTAAAGGGTGATCAGAAAGATAAAAACCAACAAGCTCTTTCTCAAGCCGCAGCTTCTCCGTCGGGGGATAGTCCGAAACAGGAGCAGCCTTCGGGGCCATGCTCAACTCATCAGCTACTTCATCAGCATCTTCAGCACCGGTTCCAGCCATCAGATCAAAGAGATTGCCCTGGCCACTCAACCGATCACGAGCACGAGAAGCCGCCCAATCAATTAGCAGATCCAAATCCGCAATCAATTGAGCCCGGTTGGCATCAGGATCCATGGCATCCAAGGCGCCACTATGAATCAGAGATTCCAATCCGCGACGATTAAGAACACTGGAAGGAAGACGATCACATAGATCAGCAAGGGAGCGAAATGGTCCATCAGTATCGCGACTGATAATCAGCTGGCGAATGGCACCTTCGCCAAGATTGCGGACCGCTGAAAGGCCAAAAAGAATGCGATCTTTAATCGGAGTGAAATCAATACCTGAAGCATTCACATCTGGCGGCATCACTTCAATACCCATTGCATTGCAATTGGAGATATAACGCTGAACCTTGTCGCTAGATCCAGCATTCACTGTGAGCAGCGAAGCCATATAAGCGACTGGATAATGCGCCTTCAGGTAAGCGGTTTGATAAGTCACAGCCCCATAAGCTGTGGAATGGCTCTTGTTGAAGCAATATTCAGCGAACAACACCATCTGATCGAAGAGTTCATCAGCAACCTTCGAATCAACACCACGTTGCGTTGCACCCTCTACAAAAATCCCCCGATGCTTTTGCATCTCAGAGACCTTCTTCTTGCCCATGGCACGGCGCAATAAGTCGGCTTCACCAAGAGAATAACCAGCAAGATCCTGAGCAATTTTCATAATCTGCTCCTGATAAACCATGATCCCGTAGGTCTCCTGCAGGATCGGCTCAAGTGCTGCATGGGCGAATTCAATCGCCTCGCGTCCATGCTTGCGATTAATAAACTTAGGGATCAAACCGGCATCAAGAGGCCCTGGCCTATACAAAGCCAAAATTGAAGAAATATCTTCAAGTGATGAGGGTCGAAGATCACGAACAATCTGACGCATTCCACTCGACTCAAGTTGAAATATCCCCTCAAGATCTCCACGGGCCAATAAGGCATAAGTCTCAGGGTCTTCAGCAGGTAATCGATCAGGATCGATCCGTTCACCACTACTTGCCTCCACAAGTTCTAGTGTCTTATCAATCATCGTTAGATTCCTCAGACCAAGGAAATCCATCTTCAATAACCCCATCGACTCGACATCTTCCATGAAGTATTGAGTAATCACCTGGCCATCATTATTTCGCTGCAGAGGCACAAGCTCATCAAGCGGTTCTGCTGCAATAACAACCCCAGCAGCATGGACGCCAAAAGTCTTATTTGTTCCTTCAATACGCATGGCCATATCTACCCATTTCGTTACCACAGGATCCTTCTTGTATTTCTCTCGGAATTCTGGATTCGGTGATTCATCTCCAATCATTGCCTCCAACTTCGCTGGCTTTCCGCGAACAACTGGAATCAATTTGGCGAGTCGATCTGCATCTCCATAAGGAATATCAAGCACACGTGCCACATCTTTCAAAACAGCCTTCGATGTCATCCGGTTAAAGGTGATGATCTGAGCAACTTTGTCTTCGCCGTAACGACGGGTGACGTAGTCAATAACCTCGCCACGCCGTTCAATACAGAAATCGGTATCAATATCAGGCATCGACTTACGTTCTGGATTGAGGAAGCGCTCAAACAGCAATCCATTACTAACTGGATCGATATTGGTAATTCCCAAGGCATAGGCCACCAAAGAGCCTGCTGCTGATCCCCGACCAGGTCCCACCGGGATGCCTTGCTCCCGAGCAAAACGGATGTAGTCCCAAACCACCAGGAAGTAAGTCGGGAAACCCATCTGCTCCATAACAGCGAGTTCAAAGCTGAGTCGCTCTGAGTATTCAGTAGCAATGGAATCTGAGTTAGTGAGTTCAAGCCTTGCTCGCAATCCCTGCTCTGAAACCTCAGCGAGATAACTAACTGCTGTATGCCCTTCCGGGATCGGAAAGCGCGGCATCTGATAACTACCAAGGATGTTGTAGTCCTCAACCTTTTCGGAAACAGCAACGGTATTAGCGATGGCTTCTTGCACCACATCAGGCTCAAGATGGTCAGCGAACAGCTTGGCCATCTCCTGTTCAGACTTGATGTATTCAGTGCCCGTATACCGCAGCCGCTTCTCATCACTGATCAACTTGCCCGTCAACACGCAGAGCAAAGCATCGTGAGCATCAACATCATTCTTGGTGAGGTAGTGAGCGTCATTGGTGGCAATCAGTCCGATTCCAAGTTCCTTGGCAATTCGAACAATCTCAACATTGACGATGCGGTCTTCCGGAGAGCCATGATCCTGAATTTCTAAATAGAAATCCTCACCAAATACCTGCTGATACCAACTGGCAACGTCCCTCGCCGCATCAAGGCGACCAGCAAGGATCGCCTGAGGCACTTCACCACCAAGACAAGCCGTCGCAACGATCAACCCTTCGCTATGAGCCTTGAGCTGTTCTTTATCAATGCAAGGCCTAGAAAAAATGCCGCGGCCACGCATTCCACGCAGATGGCTAATGCTGGTCAGCTTGACCAGATTCCTATAGCCAACATCGTTTTTAGCCAGAACCACAAGGTGGTTGCGCCGCTCCTTTTTCTGCTGAGGGTCATCAATCGATCCATTGATGACATACATCTCATTGCCGATGATCGGCTTGATCTCAGCTGCCTTGCAGAGCTTCAGCAACTCAATAGCGCCGTACATCACACCGTGATCAGTGAGCGCAAGAGCAGGCATACCAAGCTCTTTGGCGCGCTTAACCATTTTCGGCAACTGCGAGGCCCCATCGAGGAGGCTGTAGTCACTGTGGTTGTGGAGCGGAACAAAGGCCATGCACCCAGCCTAGTGCCTAGCGCAAGATGCAGCGTATGCCCTTAGAACAAACCTCCACATATAGGGGCGGAGTCCACGGCGCATGACACCAGCCAAAAGA
>CATBLW010000082.1 GCA_949486985.1 Prochlorococcus marinus str. MIT 9215 | reverse complement strand
CGTACGCGCAAGGATTTATCTGGATCACCAGAATTGCCATGCCTGACTGCATTCACTAACGCCTCGTGAAGTCCAAGCTGCAGACGAGTGCTGGTGTCCTCGCAGCTGACCGGCTCAAGCAAAATCTCTAAAAGGGGACTGAGCTGCAAGGTCGAGGGAAGAATAAAGTCCGCCCATCGAAACAAAGGTGCACCAGAGAGAGCACCAACGCTGAACAGATTCATTGCGCCTGTCCATGGCCAAGAGGTCATCAGAAGAGCTGATACCTCTTTTGACCATACCGACTTACTCGTTCAAGGCCATATTGACGACTTGAAGCGCTGACCTAGCGACGCTCAACAAGGGCGGGGTGATTAAGAACGGCATCCATCAAACGAACGCCGCGCAACTGATTAATCAATGGCATATGCCCCTCCGGTGCACTCATCGACCAAGTAAACGCATCGGGGTAGCGCGTCCAGGTTGAATCATCTTTCCAGCCAATCCGAGGCCATAGGCGCTCATAACGACCATCCAGAGCGGCTAGCAGTCGTGCCTGTGCAGTAAAGCCAAATCGGCCTTGGGAATAGATCGTCCAGAGACGATCCAAACTGACCAAATCGAGACTGGCCATGCAGGGAGCCTCGCTGAAATAGACATAACCACGACGCTCAGCTTCAGGACCAGCAAGTTGACGCAATGCCGAACTGGTCAGGCGGTCAGCCTGTTCAAACCGTTCAGCAAGTAATTCCTGCTGCAGCGGGCCGTAATCAATACCCACTGATGAAGGGGCAACAAACCAGCCGCTCTGCTGATCAGTCAGCAAGCTGGGCAACACCTTTGGCTGATGTCGCTGAAGCACCTGCAAGATCCAACCAGCAGCCCAATCTTCTCCTTCAGGATCAAAAGAAGACAGGACGTCTTTCCCCATCGCCGCCAACTCAAGAGAGCTGGCTTCAATGCTTTTCAACAGGCTTCGCCGCTGACGCGTTGTGCCCGTCACGAAGCGCTGCAGCAGCTCATCACCGCTGGGAGTTTTGGCTGGGGGGGGTCCGGAAAGCATGAATCGCAACCGGCCTCATCTGGCTCGGCGTTGGCCCACTATGTCAGGCATGGGCATCCCAACTGCTTACCCGATTGAAAGATTCCGTCAGGGCAAGGGTCCTGTATTGGATGTGCGCAGTCCAGGGGAATTCAGCAAGGGACACTGGCCAGGTGCCATCAATTTGCCACTGTTCACTGATGAGCAAAGGGCTTCAATCGGCACCGCCTACAAGCAACAAGGTCGTCGTCAGGCGATCCAGCTTGGGCTCAAAGCCACAGGCCCAAAACTCGATCGCCTCGCTGAGGCTATGCATCAAATCACCAACGACTTGAATGAGGGAGAACAACAATCAAGTCAAGACCTCCGCCTCTATTGCTGGCGAGGTGGCATGCGGTCAGCAAGCATGGCCTGGCTGGCCGATCTAATCGATCTCAAGCCTCTATTGCTTGAGGGGGGATACAAGGCCTATCGAAACTGGGTGTTGAAACAATTTGAGCTCCCCTGGCCAATTCGATTATTAGGAGGGCGCACCGGCACTGGCAAAACAGATCTGCTCAAGGCCCTTGCCGAGAAGGGTGTCGCTGTGGTCGACCTCGAAGGACTGGCTCACCATCGTGGCAGCAGTTTTGGAGGACTTGGTCAACCGCCGCAACCCAGTAGCGAACACTATGAGAATCGCCTAGCCGAAGGCTTACAAAGCTGCAAGGCCAATGCAGCAAAGGAAATCTGGCTGGAAGCAGAAAGTTCCCTGGTTGGATGCTGCCGGCTTCCTCGTGGTCTCTTCCAACAGATGCAGACAGCACCGGTTCTAGAGATCTGCCGTTCCCTCGAGGAACGCATCGCTCAACTCGTTGACGTTTATAGCGAGAACGGCATTGAGCCCCTCAAGGAAGCCACTTTGCGGATCAGTCGTCGCCTGGGACCACAGCGAACCCGTCAGGCACTTGAAGCGCTCGATCTTGAACAATGGGACCAAGCATGCCTCGCCATGCTCGATTACTACGACCGTTGCTATGACCATGAGTTAGCCAGAACTCCTGAACGGCAAAGCGTGGACATCTCTGGGCTGCAGGCAATGCAAGCCGCTGAAAGACTTTTTGAGCAAGGACTGATCAAGCCTTAATCGCTACCCACACAAGGCATCATGCCCATTTAAGATTTCTTTTGTATTGCAATGATCCATGTCTGAAGCAAGCGCAATTGCAGCGATCCAATTCAGACGAGGAATCGATGAACAGGTTGTTCCAGACATCCGTCTCACCAGGAGCAAAGACGGCCGCACAGGTCAGGCTCTCTTCGTGTTCAAGGATCCTGAAGCTCTTGCTCCGGAGTCGATGGGAGATATCACTGGCATGTTCATGCTCGATGAAGAAGGTGAACTGGTTACGCGCGAAGTCAACGCACGTTTTGTCAATGGAGAACCAAGCGCCCTCGAAGTGACCTACGTCTGGAAATCAGAAGCTGATTTTGAGCGTTTCATGCGCTTTGCTCAGCGGTATGCAGATAGCCATGGCCTTGGCTACTCCGGAGAGAATGCTTAATCCGACAACAACGCAAGAAGGGTGAAATTTTCCCAATGGCTTGGTCTGGCAGCGCTGATCTCAGCGGCAGTGCTGGTATGGAGCCTCAGAGATGTCGTAATCCATATCTTTGCCGGAATTGTTCTGGCGATGGCTCTTTGCACCCTGGTCGGGGAACTGCGTTCAAGACGCCCCATGCCTCGCCTTCTCGCCCTGTTGTTATGCCTGCTGGGGTTGATGGTGTTGATGGGTACAGCTTTGGCTGTTGTGGTGCCACCCTTCACCCATCAGTTCCACCAGCTGCTCTTACAACTCCCTGCAGCAGCAAGGGAATTGTGGAGCCTCACAGTCGGTGGCATCGACAACATCTCCAACATTGTTTATGGGGATGACCCCTCAAGGACTTGGCACCAACAGCTATTCCCCAATGGCTTCAAGAGCATTCCGAATGGCTCAGACTTAGCCAACGGTGTTGGCAAAAGTCTGAGCGGATTGCTTGGTCTGGCAGGGAACTTGGGCAGCGGCCTGGTTCAAATTCTTTTTGTTCTCGCCGTCACCCTGATGGTGGCGGTACAACCAACTGCTTACAAGAACGTGGCCATCATGCTGGTGCCCTCGTTTTACCGGCGACGAGCTGGCGTGATCCTGCTCCAATGCGGAGACGCACTAACCAGTTGGATGGCAGGCCTATTGATCAGTTCCTTTTGTGTCGCAGCGCTTGCTGGCATTGGGCTTTCTCTACTCGGCGTCAAGCTTGTGATGGCCAATGCTCTCCTGGCAGGCCTGCTCAATGTGATCCCCAATGTGGGGCCAACCCTGAGCACAATCTTTCCCATGGCGGTTGCACTCTTGGATGCCCCCTGGAAAGCACTGGCCGTGCTGGGGCTCTATGTGGTCATTCAAAACCTGGAGAGTTACTTGATCACGCCTTCGGTGATGCAACACCAAGTCAAATTGCTCCCAGGTCTAACCCTCACGGCCCAGTTTGTTTTCACCGTGATCTTTGGTCCACTAGGGCTGCTGTTGGCCCTGCCCCTGGCTGTGGTGATCCAAGTGCTGATTCGTGAAATTGTGATTCACGATCTCCTTGATCCTTGGAAGAGAAAGCGACTCGCCTCATGAATGCCCGCACCCTGCTTGTTGCACTCACTCTGATCATGCTGGCACTGCTCACCTGGCAGTTGCGCTGGGTGCTGTTGGTGCTATTTGGGGCTGTCGTCTTGGCCGTGGCCCTCGACGTTCTGATCAACAAGTTGCAGCGTCAGGTCCATTGGCCTCGACCGCTAACGCTGGCAACTGTGCTGCTGATTCTCCTCTTTGGTGGTGCGTTTGCGCTGCAGCTTCTATTGCCTGAGTTGGTTATCCAAATCCAACAATTAGGCCGTGATCTACCAACACTGATTACCAAGATCAAATCAGTACTGGGAGACACTTCTTTCCTTCCTGATCTGGATCAATCAATTCATGATCAGATCAGCTGGGAGCGAATCCAACCTCTTGGCAGCCAACTACTGGGTTATGCAGGCGGAGCTGCCAATGGCCTCGTTCAGCTGCTGCTGATGAGCTTGCTGGCCACCTTGCTTGCCCTCGATCCGCACTCCCACAGAGAGATGCTGATTGCAGCGACACCGCGTCCTGCCAGAGAGGAAATGGCGGAGTTGCTGGATCAATGCCGCAAGGCTTTGGGTGGCTGGCTGGCTGGAATGACCATCTCTGCCACAACCGTATTTGCTCTCACATGGGCAGGGCTCAGTCTGCTCAAAGTCCCACTTGCACTCCTCAGTGCCCTGGTCTGCGGCCTGCTCACTTTCGTTCCAACCATTGGACCGACAGCCGCCACGCTGTTGCCCATGGCCGTTGCCCTACTGGTTTCACCGACTCTGATGCTGCAAGTGTTGATCCTGCGTCTGATCTTGCAAAATTTTGAAGCCTTTTTGCTCACGCCACTTCTTCTAAGACGCACAGTCAATCTTTTGCCAACCGTGGCATTGACCGCTCAATTGAGCCTGGGTGCATTGCTTGGTCTTCCGGGTGTTCTACTTGCGCTGCCGCTTGTGGTGGTTCTACAGGTTGGAGTTCAACAAGTCGTTGTCAAACAAATCATGGATCGCTGGGCGTAATTGCATCGAGCCCATTCGATAGGCCCGCCTTCAAAAGAGAAAAGACAAATCAGTCATTACAAGCCCAAGTAATCCAACACAAGCTCGGCTCCCACTGAACACAGCCAGACGCCAAGAAGACATGCTCAATGTTGGGCAAACGATTCACCGACTTCAGCAGCACAGCTTTGCCAATCGTTCGGCTTTGGGCTCACACGGTTAATCAGACCCAGATCCACCAGTTCAGAAGTGATGTGCAGAAGAGATGTGCAGAAGTGATTTGCCGAGGAAAGCAAGCATCTGCAGTAAGGCCTCAACGGCTTTAAGTACCGCTCTCAGTTTCGCTGCGGTGAAGTGATGTCCTCATCCTGCTGATGAGACATCCATTGAGCACTCGGCATCATCCTGAGCAGGAATGGCAGTTGGCTGATCGAGGGTTTTCCTCCACTCACCCAGATCGCCTGCTCTTCGCTCCAGAGGCGTCTCCCAGGAATGATCAGCCTTGATTTCGATGCATGGTCCGGCAAATAGGCCGCCAGAAACCCCTTGGCAGCCACGAAGCGGCGCAAGTCATCGAACAGCACACCGTCAGCCGTTTCCACCACTTCAAGCCAGCCATCCGGGCGCAGCCCGTAGACGATGCGTACATCCGCCAACTCCATCTCGCCGTACACACCGGTGTAGGACTTCGGTGCCGGCTGAATGGTGTTGGTCAGGGCATGCAGGCCACCAATGAATACGCGCAGACGTTCTTGTAACGCAGGGGTGAGTTCGCCATAGCCGAATTCCAGCGAGCCATCTCGACTAATCCCAACCCAGGCCCGTTGCGCGGCAGCCGCACGATTGTCTGCAAACCAGGCCCCGTTAGCGAGAAGGAGATCTCCATGCAATCGGATCCCAAGCTCACCGTGGCCTGCGCTACGAGCAAACGTGGGGCCAGAGGTAAAAAGCAGCGCCTCTCGATCGCTGTTGGCAACAAGTTCTCGATTCCAGCCTCCGAAAAACTCAACCGTGATCCAGCGCGGATCCAGGACGGCACT
>CATBLW010000081.1 GCA_949486985.1 Prochlorococcus marinus str. MIT 9215 | reverse complement strand
GCATAACCACTCTCGGGCCATGTATGGATCGAGATATGGGATTCCGCTAGCAGGGCAAGCCCAGTCACACCTTGCGGTTCAAATCGGTGGGTGATCAGGTTGAGAAGAGTGGCACCAGCACGTTGTGCAGCTGTTGTGATGGTGCTCCTTATGAAGGCTTCGTCATTGAGCTTGGATTGATCACAGCCGTAGAGCTCAAGGATGCAGTGTTTGCCCACCATGTCGGTGGTGCTTTGATTCGTGGCTTGTTGGCAATCGCCGCCTTCCCATCCTGGGTTGGGATGCAGGCAAGACAGGGGTTGCACCATCAGGGCAATGAAAAATTGGCTCGCTACCTTAACCGACGTCAGCAGATGAGATCAAAGATCCTGCTTCAATAATCTGCGAGCCCTGTTGCCATTCGGTTTGGAATCCTTCCAGGTGAGTGGTGCTGATCAGGCATTGATGCTTTTCGCCAACAGCATCGAGCAGCATCTTCTGCCTGCGTGGGTCAAGTTCAGCCAGCACGTCATCAAGCAGCAGCAGCGGTGGTTCGCCGCAGAGTTCGCTGACGAGCTCGAGTTCAGCCAGTTTCAAGGCCAGAACCAGGCTGCGTTGCTGTCCTGCTGATCCGAAGCGACGGGCGCCATTGCCATTGAGCAGCAAGCCGATTTCGTCGCGATGAGGCCCAACACGGCAACTGCCTAGGCGTTCTTCTTCGCTGCGCTGAGCCAGTAGCTGGCTTTCGATCGCCAATCGCCAAGGCTCTTCGGCTTCATCTCCTTCCAGGTGGCTGCCAGGCAAATAGCTGAGTTGTAGTTGTTCTTGCCCCTGACTCAGCCAGCTTTGCCATTGAGCGGCTAGAGGTTCCAAGCGTTTGAGCGCACGTCGTCGTCGGCGATGGATGCGTGTGCTTACCAGCGCCATTTGCACATCGAAGGCATCCAATAGGGAGTCACGTTGCTGAGCAGGCTGATGGCGCCACTGCTTCCATAAATGGCTGCGATGCCGCAGCAATTTCTTATAGCGACTCGTTAAATCGGCATAGATCGGCTCCAGTTGCATCACAACTCGGTCAAGCCATTGGCGCCTTAGCGCTGGTTCCCCTCGCACCAGATCAAGATCGAGCGCGCTGAAGCCCACGCATCGCAAGGGGCCGATGAGGTCGAGTTGGCGACTAAGTGATTTGCCATTGCGACGCGCTTGGCGGCCGCCTTTGCGTCGCAACTCCAACTCAAGAATTTCATGCTCATTGGCCTTGGCTCGAATCAATGCTTGGGGTTGATCCCATTGGATGAGGTCTTGATCGCTGCTGCAGCGGTGCGAGCGGAGGCTGCCGAGCAGTTCCACGGCTTCAAGCAGGTTGGATTTACCGATACCGTTGGGACCGATGATCAGCAGCCGCTTATCCGTCAACTCCAGCTGAAATCGGCTGTAATTGCGGAACGCTTTGAGTTCGAGCTGGTGAAGCCGAATTGTTCTGGGGCAGCGTGTGGCTAAGGTAACTGGACTCAGATGGATTGATCGTTGCTCTCTTGAAGTGACGTCCAGTCAGTATTTGGGCATGTAGCTCAGTTGGATAGAGCATCAGATTCCGGTTCTGAGGGTCGGGGGTTCGAGTCCCTCCATGCTCGTGAGTGTTTGAGGTCCTACTGGTTAGCGGAGCCGAAAATCCATCGCTTTGATCCCGCCAGGGTCAATACAAAATCCATGCTCTTTTAAAGCTTTTAGGGCCACGGCTGGTGCCGAAACAGAGATGCTGCAACCAGGCACGTCTCGCCTCAGCATGATCAGGGCCCGATGCACCAACACAGCAAACAGTTGGTCTTGCCATTCACCTGGTTGGGCAACCAGGTTCCAAAGATTGGCATTGAGACCAAGGTCGCTTGTCGCCCGCACAAAACCAACAAGGTTGCCACTGGCTTCTTCAATGATGCTCAGATTCCAAAGGCTGCGAGCCAAGGCAAGATTTAATTGCTCGGGATCATGCGTGTTCTCGTTGCAGCTAGCCAGCAGTTTGTTGAGGGCCTGAGGGGTTGGGGTCGGCTGGCTGTTGATGGCGTAGCCCATCGGCAGAGAGGGCTGGGCAGGTTGTTGGCGAAAGGCGAACAAGGTTCTCGGATTAGCCGGTGTTGCGCATGCCGGCGGCAATGCCATTAATTGTGAGTAGCGCTCCTCGGAGTAGCTCACTGCGGCTATAGGTGCGACTATCGCCGTTCAATGCTTTTGGAGCTTCGCTCATGGGTGGTTGGCGGTTTTGGTCACGCAGTCTGCGAAGCAGGGCGACCTGAAGAAAGCCAAGTGGCACGATCGTGCGGTTGCGCAGATCAACCGATAGCTGGAGGGCCTGATCGGCTCCCAACAACCTTGTTTGGCCAGTGATGTCAAGCACCAATTGACGAGTGAGGCTGTATTCCTGCGCGATGATCTCAAAGATCTGGTTGAAGGTCTCGCGATTCTCTTCTCTGCCAAGGCTGGTCATGTAGTGATGAGCCAGATCAAGATCCACTTTTGAGAGGGTCATCTCAACCTTGGAGATCAACATTCGGAAGAATGGCCAGCGTTGATGAAGTGTTCTCAGCAGGACAAGTTGCTCAGGGTCTGCTTTGACTTCAGCGGCTAATGCTGTCCCAACGCCGAACCAACTCGGCAGCAGGAAGCGACTTTGCGTCCAGCCAAACACCCAGGGGATGGCTCTCAGGCTCGAGAGATCTTTGGCACCACTCTTGCGTCGAGCTGGCCGGCTGGAAATTTGCAATTTGCTGATTTCTTCAATCGGCGTCACTTCTTGGAAAAACGCCACCAGGTCGGGGTTGTCATGAACAAGGGCGCGGTAGTGCTGACGGGATCGAGCGGCGAGCCTGTTCATCAATTGGTTCCAACTTGGAGTGGCATCCATTTGATTGGTGACCAGGCTGTTTTGCACCACGGCTGTGGTGACGGTTTCAAGGTTGTAGAGCGCGAGTTCTGGAAGGCTGTACTTCGACGCCAGAACTTCGCCTTGCTCTGTGATCTTGATGCGACCCTGCAGGGTGCCACTGGGTTGAGCCAAAATGGCTTGGTAGGCAGGCCCACCGCCACGGCCTACAGACCCGCCGCGGCCATGGAATAAGCGCAGGCCCACTCCTTGCCGGCTAGCAAGATTTTGCAGGGCAATTTGTGCTTGATGGATCTCCCAATTGCTGGAGAGAAATCCTGAGTCTTTGTTGCTGTCGGAATAACCAAGCATCAACTCTTGAAGTGGCTGTGCCTGTTCACCACTGCGGGGCAGAAAATTGCGATAGATCGGTGTCTCTAACAGCTCTTCCATAACGGCAGGAGCCCGTTGAAGATCTTCGACCGTTTCGAACAGCGGCACCACCAAAAGATCGGCATGTTGGCTGACAGGATCAACAAGGCCGGCTTCCTTGGCCAGCAAGAGAACCTCTAGAAGATCAGAGGCTGTGTGACTCATCGAAATCACATAGGTGCGGCAAATGCGGCTACCGAATTCCTCTTGCAACCGATGCAGCATCTTGAAAACGGCCACGGTTTCAGCTGTGGCTGGTGACCAGGTGACGGCAGTAGGAATCAGAGGGCGACGGGTTTGCAGTTCCTCCATCAGCCATTGAATGCGTTCGTTCTCTTCCATCGCCCCATAGGCTTTGGGCAGATTCAGATAACGCGTTAATTCGTCGAGAGCATCACTGTGGCGAGTGCTCTCTTGACGGATGTCGAGACTGGCGAGAGAGAAAGCAAAGATGTGAACCTGGGTGAGCAGGGTGTCGAGAGGTTCGCAGCTCAGTTCTGTGCTGTCCAGGCTGTTACGGATCAGTTCAAGATCGGCGCGAAACTCCGCCACTGATCCGTAGTGGAGCTCTTCTACTACTCCAGCACTTGCGTTGTTGGAGGCCAGACCTTCTGGTGGGGTCCTCCAGCCTGCTTCCGCGAGTTGATGGTTGCGTTCTTGAGTGAGTCGAAGCCTTTCCAGGGTGTAGCTGAGCTTCAAGCGATAGGGCTCAAGTCGATAACGTGCAGCACGCTCTTCGTAGACCTCGGGGAAGCGGAGCCTGTCCATTTCCAGAGACTCCAGCAAGGGTGCGCTGACTTGGCTCCACTGCATCGAGATGCTCAGTTGATCTCTTAATTCATTGACTGAGCTGATGTAGCGCTCCAGCATCAGCTGGCGCTGATAACAGGCTGTGCGCCAAGTGATGTCAGGTGTAACGGATGGATTGCCATCTCGATCGGAGCCAACCCATGATCCAAACGTGCAGAAGGCTGCCTGTGGAAGCCTTACATCTGGGTAGCTGGCTGCTAAAGCTGAGCTGATGCGTCGCCGCAACTGGGGCATGGCATCAAACAAAACTTGCTGGAAATAGTGGAGCGAATAATCCACTTCATCGAGCACAGAGGGCTTGAATTGATGCAGCTCATCTGTGCGCCACCAGAGCCTGATCTCTTCTTCTAACTGCAATCTGAGGATCTCTTTCTCAGAGACCGATTCAATTTTTTCAGATTGAAGTTGCTGTAAAAGGCTGGCCACTCTTCTCTGTTTGTGGCGAACGGTATGGCGAACGATCTCCGTGGGATGCGCTGTAAAAACAAGGCGAATATCAAGCTCTTGGAGCAAGCTTTCCAGCTGAGCAGGGGGCACGTTGAGACGACGTAGCCGCTCGAATAGCTCCCGAAATGTCGCGGGGTCGGTCTGACTGGCTAGAGGGGGAGCAAAGGGGTCGAAAGGTTCGTCTTCCTGATCCTCGGCTTGTTGCCCATGACGCATGCTGTCGAGATAAGTGTCCTCTTCGATGCGTTGCTCAAGGATGTTGACCAGCTGGAAATAGAGAGAGAAGGCACGCGCAGCAGCGATGGCTTCAGCCAGATCCATCTCGCCGATCAACTGCACAATGGCCAGACTCGTTTTGTTGTCATCCGCTCCGTCTGGAACCATCGGATCACTGAGCTGCTTGAGGCGAAGCAGTCGCTCGGTTTGATCAGGAGGACATTCACTACGAAGAACCGTTTGCCATAGATCTTCGATCAGCTCAAGACGATGTTGAAGCAGTCGGCCGGCACCATGCTTTCCCGTTATGCCCCTGCTTTGATCTTCAACAGGATCTTTGGCGGGAGATTGCTGCATGGATGCACTGTTGGTGTTGGATTCTTGGTTGGCCATGATCATCCCAAAACGGCCTCAGATTTGATCGTGGCGAGCTCTTCTGCGTTCATGGCACGAATCCCTTCTTGGATGAGTTCCTGAACCGACTGCCCTGTGGAATACCCCTGCAGCCATTGCATGGCTTGATTGCCTTCCTGAAGAACAACATGCAGTGGGGAGAGCTGTTCCATCAGATCGAGATCTTGAGCGAGAGGAGTGACCTCATCGAGCAATTCCTGAATCCATGCCCGGCAAGTGATTGATTGGCCATCCCGCCAGTGATGAAGATTGGCCTCCAGGCTGTGTTGAGCAGCTTCAGAATCATTCGCATCACTGAGATCGGCCAGTTCCGTTGCACTGAGATGGCTGGCTTGTAGAGGATCCAGTTGTTCTTGTTGAAGAACCAGGCTAATCACGCGTAATTCCATTAAGGCTGTAATGGCCAGGAGTACGTCTGGATTGGTGATCAGATCGCAGATTCGAAGCTCTAGTCGGTTGAGTTCGTAGGGACGGCGGGGACCATTCGGCCGCACTGATGTCCAGAGGTGGCGCTCGTTGCGCATGTTGCCATTCGCGAGTTGATGCTCCACCCAGCTCACATAGTCATCATGGTTACGGAACAGAGGGACCTTCGCTGGCGTTAGCGGGAATTGTTTCCATCGTTGTGAGTGGGCACCAGTGGGTTGGCCATCGAGGAAGGGAGAGCTTGCGCTCAGCGATAGAAGTAGAGCAGCCTCACAACGCACCAATCGCAGGGCTGCGAATAATTGATCCAGATCATCCAACCCCAGGTTGATGTGGATACTGGTCGTGACCACTCTCGTCCCGTAGGTCGCTTCAATGAGATCGTGATAGGAATTGAGTGGATCAGAACGCTCAAAACGCGTGCTGTCTCCCAGGCTGAGTGTGCTGCCAGGTATCAGGGTGAGCTCCCTCGGGGCTAGCCAACGCCGCAATCTTCTTCTTGGCGCTAATAGGGCTTCCTTGAGAAGTGAATATTCGGCTTCAGGGGCCGTGATGTATTCGAGGTTGCGTTGATCAGGCTCCCTAACGAAATCGGGAAAGTCGCTGGTTAGGGCTGCGGCAACGCCGACATGTTCTCCATTGGTTCGCCCTGTGAACAACTCCACCTCGAACCCCTTCAGTAGTCGCTGAATGCTCATGGCTTGGGCGCCTCTAGACATGCCAGTGCTTCAAGCATCCCGCCAGCTTTGTTGAGGGTTTCTTGGTATTCAGAGGCCGGCACAGAATCGGCAACGATGCCTGCGCCTGCTTGCACTTGTACGCGCCAGCCGCCGTTCGGGTGTGGTTGAACGACCATGGTGCGAATGGTGATGGCCGTATTGAGAGCTCCACAAAGATCAATGGACCCATAAACCCCCGAGTAAGGACCTCTTGCTTGGGGTTCGAGCTGGTTAATCAGCTGCATGGCCCTGATTTTTGGTGCTCCTGTGACCGTGCCTGCAGGGAAAGATGCCATGAGCAAGTCCCAGACATCCATCCCCGCTGAGAGGCGACCTTCCACTTCACTCACGATGTGCATGACATGGGAGTACCTCTCGATCACCATCAATTCTTTGACGGCAACACTGCCGGGCCTGCAGACCCGGCCAAGATCATTGCGGCCAAGGTCGACAAGCATCACATGCTCGGCGCGTTCCTTGGGATCGGCGAGTAAATCGGCTTCTAGATTGCGATCATCGAGTTCGTTATGGCCTCTTGGTCGGGTGCCAGCGATGGGGCGCAGGCTGGCCTGGATGCCATCGGGGACTGGTTCTGCTTTCACCATCACTTCTGGGCTGGAGCCAATCATTTGCCATTCGCCGAAGTCGAAGAACGCCATGTAAGGAGAAGGATTCACCATCCGCAGACTTCGGTAAAGCTCCAATGGTTGCTGTGGAACTTGGGCTTCCAACCGCTGACTAATCACAAGCTGGAATACATCCCCTGCGGCGATATGTTCTTTGGCGGTTTCAACAGCAGCCTCAAAGTCAGGCTTGCTGAAATTGCTCTCAGTGGCAGGTGGAGATTGTCCCTTGGCTTGCCATTGCAGGGGTTGAATCGGGGCTAGTGGCGCAGCCATCCGTTGCTGCAGATCTTCAATACGGGTCATGGCGTTTTGCCATGCCAGATCAGTTGACTGACCTTCACTCAGGTCTCCATAGGAAACAGCAGTGATCAGTCGCTTCACCTGATCAAAAAAGAGGATGCTGTCCATCAACATCCAGATGCCATCTGGCGGATCACTGACTTCTCGGCTGTGAACAGGAACTGTGGGTTCAACCCAATGGATGAGTTCGTAGCCCCACATGCCATAGAGCTGACCAAGGGGAGGGAGCCCAGGGATGGAAGCTGTCCGGTAAGGGGCCAGCCAAGTCCTTAGAACTTCAAAGGGGTCGCCGGTGGTTTCATCCCTGCGACCATCTCGCCATTGACGAACCAAGCGATTCCCAAAGCAAGAGGCAGTCCAAAGTGGATCACAGGCCACCACACTCCAGCGACCCAGGGTTTCTCCACCCTCAACAGATTCCAACAAAACACCAGGAGGCCTCCCCGCACCAACCTTGAGCCAGGTGGTGAGAGGAGTCTCAAGATCCGCTGGCCAACTATGGGCCAGCGGAATGAAAGTGGAACCGCTAGCGGCTGCTTCTTGAAAAGAGCCGCGATCAGAGCTGAGCATTAGTGGATCTTCGCAGCCGATGCCGAGAAGCTAAAGATCCTGCGACGACGATTGGAGAATGATCTTCAGGTGTCGTAAGTATTGCGGCCGCTGAACTTAAGGCTGGAAGGATTGGGATTTTCCCCGATACGACGAGGATTGTGGTTCACGCTTGCGCGCCCTTCTTTGACTTTCTCGGGGAATTCGCCATCTTTTGGATGCAGGAACTCGGTGTCACCACCAGGGAAGATGCGATAAATCTTGTAGTCCTGAATTTTGGGCTTGAAGTTATTGCGCAATTGAGTGCCAAGCGCGAGGCACTGCTCTTTGCGGGCGAAATACATGAGGTTCTCGCCCTCATTCATTTCAGCAGCTCCACCAGTCGGCAGCTCAAAAACCTGGGCGCTTGCGCTGGACCAGGTAATGGCATATTTCTCTTCAGTTTCAGCTGAATTAAGAAGCCCCCCGGTGCTTCCGAGGTACTTGGGAAGCTTCCCTTTCAACACCGTTGCTGTCATGGCTGTCCTCGAAAATCGGCGTGCCTGTACAAGTGAAAAGTAGCACTGTGTTTTGTGACCTATGACACTACGTGCGAGCAAGCTTCACACCAGTCAACATTGTCTCTTTTTGAGAAGGTCAACGGTTGCCTTCAGCAATAGGAAAGAAAACCGTGATGCCACTATCCCGACGTTGGGTTAGGCGTCCTCCCAAGCTAGCCAGGATTCGCTTGGTTGCTGCACGGCTGAGTTGCAGGCTGCCGGTATTGGGGTTCCAGCTCAGTACCGTTCCAAGTTCAGCGTTGTTGCTGGTCTCCGGGCCTCCTTGGTCAAGGCCGGATGAGCCTTTGCTCAGGATTTGAAGT
Source organism: Prochlorococcus marinus str. MIT 9215 (assembly GCA_949486985.1). GTDB lineage: Bacteria > Cyanobacteriota > Cyanobacteriia > PCC-6307 > Cyanobiaceae > MIT-9215. Next base: position 5,718 of record CATBLW010000081.1, on the reverse strand, counting down.
TTGAGGCGTTGGCCTGCTGGCCGCAGTTTGAGGGTCAACAGACCGCCTGAAGACAGATTGCGGCTACTGCGATCAATGAGGCCTCCAAGCATGGACTCAAGCCGACCAGGATCGCTGAGGACTGGAGGTAGTCCTGGCGAGATGTCCAAATGGAGTTGAACCCCTCGGCGTTCAAGCTGTTGACTCAAGGCTGGCCGCAGAATTTTCAGCATGCTGCCAAGGTCTGTTCTTGCAAGCGTCGATGTCTCTGGTGGATGCCGTTGCAGTTCTGCAGCATGAAAAATCAGGCCGAATCGATCAATTTGTTCGGTGCACTCCGTATCGATCTGCTCCAGGCGATTAACAACAACATGGGGCAGATCACTGCGACGCAAGAGCGAACGAATCAGGGTTCGGATCGTTGCTAAAGGGGTGCGCACTTCATGCGTGAGTGCTTCCAGCAGGCTGAGTTCTTCCGTTGGCTCTTCTTTCGACTCTTCTTTTTGCTCCGCATTGAGTGATTTCTCGGGAAGTTGTTGCAGGGTGAGACTGGGAGCCATGCTTGCTAGGCGTTCTGCAATCCTTGGCCAGAAGCGATGCTCTAGCTGATCGTTGCCTTGCAATGGGCCAAGGCTGGCCAGGGCTTGGCGAAGCTCCTGCGCTTGTTCTGGATCCTCTTGGTTCAGTCGTAGGTCCAGCATCCTCAAGATGTCACTGAGGCTTTCTGGGTCACTGCGCATGAGTAGATGCCGTTCCCCTGGTTGGCCTTGTAGGGCCAGGGCAACCTGAACTTCAGGCGTGATGATGATCAGCAAGGGGTCTTGCCCATCGCTTGGGCGTAGTGGCAAACGTTGATAGCGGCCAGCCTTCTCTCTGCTTGCTTCTTGTCTTGATCTGATGCTGCTGGGTGGCAAAAGACTGGCTTGGTGGGAATGCAGACTCTCCAGCGCGTCTGGAGCCCAGACCCATCCCTGCAGGCAGGTCAGCAACCTGGGTTCATAGAGAGCAGGAAGTGGAGCCGCTAGCCAAACACCCTCCTGAACATCCATGGGCAGAAGAATGTCGAGTTGCAATGTCTCCAAAGCAGCCCACCACAGCCGCCGAACAGTTTGTTCGTCAACCATTCCGGTTGCCACGTTCTCTGCAAGTCGCTGTTGTATGGCCGTGAGCGGTATGGGGCTGTTCACCATGCGCTTGTTGGTTTGGCCAGGCTTTGACGCGTCACGGATAGACACAGCCCTAGTGCTGCGAAATTCACAAGCATTGCCGATCGTCCATAGCTCATGAAAGGCAAGGGGATTCCCGTGACGGGCCCCAGGCCGATCGTCATAAAGATGTTGATGACCACCTGGAACATCAGCATGGAGGCGATGCCAATCACGACAAGAGATTCGAAATCAGTGCGGGCATGTCGGGCCACTTGTAACAAGCGCCTCATCAGTAGTGCGAATCCTGAAACGACAAGGATGGTTCCTAGAAATCCTGTTTCTTCTCCAAGGGCACTGAAAATGAAGTCGGTGTGTTGTTCGGGTATGAAACGCAGTTTGGTGAGCTGACCTTGAAGGAGCCCTGTCCCCCAAAGCCCTCCTGAACCTATCCCGACAGTGCTTTGCAGAAGGTGATAGCCACCGCCTAGAGGATCCTTGGCAGGATCCAGAAACAAAACAAGTCGTTCGCGTTGATAGTCCTTAAGTGCATGAAGCCAAAGCCATGGGGTGATCAAGGCCAGGAGCCCCTGCAATGTCAGGGTTGTCGAAGCAGCAATCTTTCTCCAAGGTAAAGATCGATAGGCCAACAAGCCAATCGCTGGGATCCAAATCATTAGGGCCCAGGGCATTAATCCTGCAAGTAGGGCTGTAAGGAAAGGCGATAAGAGCAGCAAAACCCATTCCAAGGGCATGCCAGACCAATAGAGGCTTGTAACCAGAATGGCTCCGAAGACAAGCGAGGTACCAAGGTCTGGCTGGATGAAAACCATCAGCCAGGGCAAGGCCAGGATGCCCATCGGCCTGAGTAGGTCCACTGGGCGCTCGACTGGGTGCCTTTCAAGGACTGCTGCTAGCAGGAGGATGATTGTCAGCTTGGCAAATTCCGACGGTTGGACATGCAATCCACCGATACTCAGCCAGCGCTGAGCTCCAAGAGCTGAGGTGCCGATGAGGCGGACGGCAATCAAGCTCGAAACAGTCAGGATGAATAGAGGAATCAGCAGCGGCTGCAACCTTTTCAAGGGAATCCTTTCCAGGATTAGAGCGATTGCAATCCCAACCCCGGCAGTGATCCAATGGTGATGCCAATCGGCATAAGCAGCTTGCCGCTGGGTGCTGGCAATCAGCACTCCAGCCAGCACAACCATGCTGAGTGGGACACCCCAGAGCACAACGTCAAGCTTTCTCAACCACGGCATGCTTCCCGAATGACGGAAGCCCACGGCTGAGTTGTGCCTGCCTTGGCTCGAGAGCATTGTTAGCTGTTGTGGGAAGCGTGTTCCCTAACCCGCTGGCTTAACTCCTGGAAGGCCTTTGCACTGACGGAATCTTTGCGGCTGATCACGATCGGTTGGCCATTGTTGCCACCCTCTTGAACGGGCATCTCCATCGGAATCTTCGCGAGTAGAGGCGTATTGCTTTCAGCGGCCAGTTGTTCGCCTCCACCAGATCCAAACAAGGCGTATTGGCGTTCTGGTTGATCGGGAGGAACAAAAGCGGTCATGTTTTCGACGACTCCCAGCACCTTGACACCCATTTGTTTGAACATGGCCAGCCCTCGTCGTGCATCTTGTAACGACACTTTCTGAGGCGTGGTCACGATGATCACCCCCGCCATTGGAACGGCCTGGGCTAGAGAAAGTTGGGCATCACCTGTTCCCGGTGGGAGATCAACGACCAGAACATCTCTTTCCCCCCAGTCGACCTGATAAAGGAATTGGCGAATGATTCCATTCAGCATGGGGCCGCGCCAGATCACAGGTTGGTTTTCTTCGATCAGTAGCCCCATGGAAACCATGGCGATTCCGCAGCTTTCGATGGGGATCATGCGTTGATCAGCGCCGCTACCGGTTACCTCTGGGGTTCGATCGGCGACTCCAAGCATGGTTGGGGCATTGGGGCCATATATATCGGCATCCAATAAGCCCACTTTTAGGCCTTGTTGAGCAAGTGCACAGGCAAGATTGACGGCCACGGTGCTTTTGCCAACCCCACCTTTGCCGCTGCTTACCGCGATGACCTGTCGCACTCCGGGGATGGCTTGAAGTTCTGCTGGTTGCCCATGTCCGGCCTGGCCGATTTCTCCTTGGCTTGGGGCGTTGCCGAGTTCAATCTGCACTTCTTTGATGCCTTCCAGGCTTTGCAGAATCTGTTTGGTCTCTTGCGCGAGTCGAGCCCTCTGGCTTTGCGCATAATCCGGCAGGGTGAGTCGCACCAAAGCACGCGGTGGGTTTAGGCGGATTTGATCAATCCAGCCCAGCTCTACAGCTGAACGACCGCTACCAGAATCCTTGACAGCATCTAAGACGATCCTTGCCTGCTCGGCCGTGGCCATGCCTTTCTTTCGTGTCAAGTTGATCTTATGAGGGCTTTTCGTGAATGGTTTGGTTTCGCTGATCCATGCAATGCCTAAAATGAATACAAGACAAAGCAGAAATAAGTAAATCTGAAAACCGAAAACAACGTGATGCCTTTACTGTTCTACAGTAGGCAGAGATGCTATTTGGCTTGTGAACGGTGGCGATGGGAATCCCGGTTCAATGCCGCCGGCTGATTCTCGAGAAAGAGCTCGCGCCATGGTGCTTGGGCTGCAAGATGAGATCTGTGCAGGTCTTGAGAAACTTGATGGCCAAGCCAGTTTCTTAGAGGAAAGTTGGGAGCGCCCTGAGGGTGGTGGCGGACGAAGCCGGGTGATGCGTGATGGTGCTGTCTTTGAGCAGGGCGGAGTCAACTTTTCTGAGGTGCATGGCGAGGAGTTGCCGCCGTCGATCCTTAACCAGCGCCCTGATGCCAAAGGTCACCCTTGGTTTGCGACTGGCACCTCGATGGTTCTCCATCCACGCAATCCTTATATCCCTACGGTTCATCTCAATTACCGCTACTTCGAGGCAGGTCCGGTTTGGTGGTTTGGTGGTGGTGCTGACCTCACACCGTTTTATCCATACCTTGAGGATGCACGTCACTTTCATCGGCTACATCAACAGGCTTGTGATTCGGTGAGCCCTGAGCTCTACAAAGCCTTCAAGCCATGGTGTGATGAATATTTCTTCTTGAAGCACCGTGGCGAGACCCGTGGCGTTGGTGGGATCTTTTACGACTATCAGGACGGTTCTGGAGTGCTCTATAAGGGCCAAGATCCTGAAGGTTTGGCCGCTTCAGTGTCTCGGGACTTGGGATCGCATCCAAAGACTTGGGAACAGCTGTTCAATTTGGGCCAGGCTTGTGGCAAGGCCTTCCTGCCTGGGTATGTGCCGATTGCTGAGAAACGTGGTCAGCAGACCTATGGCGATCGAGAGCGGCAATTCCAGCTTTATCGGCGTGGACGTTATGCAGAGTTCAACTTGGTTTGGGATAGGGGAACGATTTTTGGCTTGCAGACCAATGGCCGCACCGAGTCGATCTTGATGTCGTTGCCGCCTTTGGTTCGTTGGGAATATGGCTATAAGCCTGCTGAAGGTTCTCGGGAAGCCTTGCTCACCGATTTGTTTACTCGACCTCAGAATTGGTTTGAGGATTCATCGCTCGAGGAGCGATGCCGGCCTCACCAGGCTGTTGATTAGAAGCTTTTGAGGGCATCATCATGCCCATCGCAAGAGATTGGCTGATGCGGTGGGCGATCGATTGAATCGTTGCCTTTCGTGTCTTTGGGTCGCGGAGGCTGGTTTCTAGCTTCCCTTCCAGCATGCCGATTTCAAGAATGCTGATGCCACGCCGCGGCCCTCCGAGTCCGCCGCGAAAGAGGCGGGGAAAACGGCCGAAACTGATTGCCAGGCTTTCATCGAGTCGATTTGGCATTCGATTGACGGCCGGGATCAGCCCTGATCCAAATCCATAGGGGCTGTAAGCATCGAAGTGAATTTCCAGGATGTAATCGCCTTTGGTTGATTGGCGGCGTGCCACAGACCAATTGGTACGTGGATCCTCTGCATTGGGGATGGAAAGTGTCCCAGGGTCGTAGGCCTTGATATTCAGGCCGCGCAGTTGTCCGTTACTCACCACGGCATCGCGCACCAGCCGGTTCCAATACAGCTCGTCTCGCATCCTGGGGTCCATAGGTGCCGCTCCATGCAAATCCACAGCGGCTCCGGGCGTTCCAGCACCATGCATGGCTTGAGAATCGGCGTGGCCTGCCATCACAAGAATGGGGGTGGAGGCAGGCACTGATTGATGGCCAACCCAGGTGCCGCTTACGCGTGTGCGGGGACCTGTGAGTTGTTGATCGATTTGCGGTGGCTTTTGCTTCGTTGGGGCTAGCGCTTCTGCCTTAGTTGCTGTGCCAACAGTTGCTGTGCCAATTTCTGGTGGCTGGGTTTGCGCTTCTGCATCAGTTGCAATGCCAAGCAAAAGAATATTGATCGTGATGCTGGCTCCTCCAGCAAGGATGCCGCGTTTCAGTCGTCCCCCATTGTGATTTGGCATCTATTTAGATGGGGGATGAGAGCAGTGAACCATCACTGGCGAGCTCCAGGCTTGGGGCGAGTTCCAGCTCAAGGGCGATGAGCTCATCACGATGTGCTCGCAGCCGTAGGTT
>CATBLW010000080.1 GCA_949486985.1 Prochlorococcus marinus str. MIT 9215 | reverse complement strand
TCTCTAGCGGTCTGTCTTATTATTTAAGCCTAGCCTGGTTTCAACAAGGCTGGACTAAATTGCCTCGCATGACAACGCCCAACTACTGGTTAATGAAGAGCGAGCCCGACGCCTACGGGATCGACCAGCTCAAGGAAGAGGGCAGCACCATCTGGGATGGCATTCGTAATTACCAGGCCCGTAATTTCATGCGTTCCATGTCAGTAGGCGATCAGGCTTTCTTTTATCACTCCAACTGCAAACCACCAGGCATTGTGGGGTTAATGGAGATCACAGAAACCGGAATCATTGACCCAACCCAATTCGACCCCAAGGCGAAGTATTACGACCCGAAATCTTCTCCTGAAAAGCCACGTTGGGATTGCGTTCGCCTGTGTTACTGCGGACGCTTCGCAGAGATGCTCAGCCTGGAGGCACTACGAGAGAGCTACAGCGTTGAGGAACTACCAGTGACCCGTCGAGGCAACCGTCTGTCGATCTTGCCAATACCCGAAACCACAGCCACAGATCTACTGCAAAGGCTTGGAAAACTCCTCTAATCCTTCAACCAGCCAGCCGCGCAAAGAGCGCCTGCCCATCAGCACCGTGCTGCCGAGAGCCTGGATCGGTTTCAGCCAGGCTCCGTGGCAATGCGTTGGCTTGGCGGGACTGATTTTGCTGAGCTTCTCTGGGCTAGGGATAATCGCCCACGACCTTCAACTAAGTAGCACCCCAATCCTGATCAAACTCGGCAATCTGCTGCTGCTGCTTAGCCTCGTGGTGCCCCTATTTCCACTGCTTGCTCTATTGAGACTGGCCGACGATCTGCTCCCTGGTGGTCAAGAGGAGCAAGCCCCTAGGGCAACTCAGCGCCAACGTTTTTGGGTTTTGCGTCAGGCGATGGGACTGATCGTTGTGGAAAGTCTGATTTTGATGGGTGGAATTACATCTATCGAAGCCACAGGCATGGTTCTGGCGACCTTTAGCGGTGCCTTGGCTTCTGTTGCCGTAATGATTGGCTGGCTAACCCTTTCCATCTGGTTGATCACCCAGCTCTTGGCCCTACCTCTGCTCATTCACCATCGTCATCGCATGCTTAGGGCGATGGACCATAGCCGTCAGATCGTGCAAACGAATCGCCTCAAGGTCCTTGCTCTTCTGGGTCTTCTGATTGGCCTCAACCTGCTTGGACTCATCGGGGCCTTCCTTGGACTACTTCTAAGCCTGCCGTTCAGCGCACTGGTGCTGATGGCGAGCTGCCGTACTCAAACACCCTGGGTAAGGGAATCGCGGCGGAACATGTTGCCAACGTAAAGACGGGTCATCGACCTGGAATCCACCCCGTTCTGCACCAAAAAGCCCGCCAACGCAGCCTGAATTAATCGGTATTGATCCCAATTGGGATAACGCTCGATGAAACCAACCATGGCCTCTTGCAAACCAACAGGCAGCTCAGCTTGAAAACTCACAACCCCTTCACCAGAGCTCTCTTGCTCACTCCCAAGGCTTGTCGCCAAGCACTCTTCCTGAGAGGCAACTTGCGCACCTGCCACATCCCCAACGATCATCTCGGCTCCTTTGAACGA
>CATBLW010000079.1 GCA_949486985.1 Prochlorococcus marinus str. MIT 9215 | reverse complement strand
CAATGGGGAAAAGGCATGATTCCAAGCCTCTCAGACAACGTTGTTCATCACCTCTAAAGGTAGCAAATATGGACAAGCAGAATAAACCGAATGAAGCACTAATCAATCTTGATATTAATCTCTTTTGTCAAGAAAATGCCTAGAAATTTCAGGAGAATCGCACAGCCAACCAGGCAAGAAAAATCAGTCCTCGATTATCAAAACAAGCCATTCAAGGAAGACATTCAAGATCAAGCAAGAGCGAAGACGATCCAGCAAAGAATCACTACAACACTTTCTTGCAAAGAGTCATCAACCCTTGCCTTGCTCTAAAAGAAACCAACCAGCAAGTCTCTGAACCGATAAGCACTGCAAAATTAGCTGGATTTATATTGGCTATTGATTAACTTTAAAGAAAAGCTGCTGCATCAATCTGCTTGTGCAACCTGCTGCTCGATCTTTTGGTTCTATTGGCCTAGCAATGTACTAATCAGCTGCTTGTTGCCGCGCTCATGCTCTGGCGAATGAAGGCTGAAACACATGAAGGGAATCAATGGGTATCAACATCTCTATTCAGTTCTGGATTTGATTCTGCTGTGAATGATTGAACAGGCCTTTCTCTAGCCTGTTGGAAAGCCTGTTCTGATTCGTGGGATCAACCCAACCCGATCGGCACCACGTTCCTGGGCTCAGCACTCGCGCCATCCACCACGGCGAAAGCTACGCGGCAGAGACCGGCACGGTGATGCCGCCGATCTTCCCCACCTCAACCTTCTCCCACGGCAACCCTGAAGGTTTCGATTACACCCGTTCAGGGAACCCCAACTTCCGCATTCTTGAATCGGTCCTGGCGTCCGTTGAGCAATGTCCTCACGCCACGGTTTTTGCCTCAGGAGTCAGCGCCATAACAGCCGTAGCCTCCACTCTCAGCAGTGGCGATTTGGTGCTCTGCGAGGAGAACCTCTACGGCTGCACAGTGCGGCTATTCGAACAAGTGTTCAGCCGCTTTGAGGTGCGCACCGCTTGGATTGATTTCACAGATACGGCCTCACTCAACACAATCGCAAAAGAGAAGCCAGCCATGATTTGGCTGGAAAGCCCCACCAACCCGCTACTGAAGGTGATCGATCTTCAAGCTGTCTGTGCTGCTGCGCAATCTGCCAACGTGCCTGTTGTGGTTGACAACACCTTCGCGACCGCACTGGTTCAGCGGCCTCTTGAACTTGGCGCAACAATCTCATTAACCAGTACCACCAAATACATCAACGGCCACTCCGATGCCCTGGGTGGAGCCGTCTGCACCAATGATCCCAACTGGCACCAGCGCATGGTCTTCGCGCAGAAGGCCATGGGGCTTCAACCTTCACCATTTGACTGCTGGCTGATCACACGCGGCATTAAGACCCTGCCCCTACGCCTTGAGCGACAGATGGCCAATGCCGCGGCCCTCGCCGATCAACTAGCAACCCATCCAAGGGTGAACTGGGTTCGCTACCCCTTGCGCCACGATCATCCCCAACACGCCGTGGCCAAAGCTCAAATGCAGGGTGGTGGAGCCATCGTGACCGCAAGCTTCCAGGCTTCACGTCAAGAGACCTATGCCCTATGCAAAAACCTGCGCTACTTCACCATGGCTGAAAGCCTGGGAGGGATCGAAAGTCTGATCTGCCATCCAGCCACCATGACCCATGCCGCTGTGGATGCTGAGGTGAAAAAGAAACTGGGCATTGATGACGGCCTTGTGCGCTTTTCGATTGGCTGTGAAGACCTCAGCGACTTAAGTGCCGATCTCAGCCAGGCACTCAATCAACTGCCGTGAGTAGCCGCAACCTCCTAAGCGATCCCTGCTGGCAGGCGGCTGATCTCGGCTGTCCAATGCCCCTCAGCCCCCATGCCGTCTCCGTAGCACTGCCACGCTGGCAAGACGTTATTGATTACGAAGAGAAGGATCCGGCCTGCCTCAAAGCCCTGCAAGCCATCTACCCCCGCTTCGGACTCAATCCCTTGGTCGAAGAGGTGACACGGATAGCCCTTCAACAGCATGGCTCGAGCAACAGCAGTGCCTGGCCCTATCCCACCATCGCTGCTGCAGAACAAGCCCTGAGCCACTGCCAACGCAGCGAGGCCCTCGCGAAAACAACCATCGCCAAGGTGCTTGATCTGCCCTGCCTGATCGCAGACGCCACAGCAACCCCAGCAGCAAAAGCGTTTTGGCAACACACAGGCTTGGGTGCATCATCCCGCCAAGCCGCTATCGCCCTCGGCAAAGAATCGAGGCCATCGCCTCAAGAGGGAGAAGACGCTAGGGGCTGTCTGCGCAGACGATTGGCAAAGATCTACGACTGCGATGAAGGCTTGATCCAGCTGCATCCCTCCGGCATGGCGGCCCTCAATACAGCGTTAAAGGCCGTCACAGCCATCTCGCCAGGACGGCCCACTCTGCAACTGGGCTTCCCTTACGTGGATGTACTCAAGCTGCCCCAGGTCGTCTTTGAAGGCAGTGACCTGCTGCTCTCCACAAAGCCAAGCGATTTAGCGAAAGAACTCGATGCTCGCCAACCCGCTGCTGTGATCGTTGAACTCCCCAGCAATCCACTGCTGCTCTGCGTCGACCTCCCGACCGTGGCCAAACTTGCCCATGAACGCGGCATCCCAGTGATTGCGGATGACACCATCGGTTCCGCATTCAATATCAATGCCTTGCCCTATGCAGATCTGATCTTCAGCTCGCTCACCAAAAGCTTTGCTGGCCGAGGCGACATTCTTGCGGGAGCGCTGGCCATCAGCCCCTTCTCAACGTGGAAAAACAAGCTGCGAGAAGAGGTTGCTGCTGCTCCAGCCCCCCTTGCAGATGCAGATTCGATTGCGCTTGAAACGGCCAGCAGAGATGTCAATCAGCGACTGCCTCAGCTGAATGCTGCCTGTTTAAAACTTGCCAACCGCCTGGCCAAGCATCCCGCTGTGGCAAGACTCCTACACCCTGGCCAATGCAAAAACTTCCAGGCCCTAATGCGACCCCAAGCAGGCCACGGCTGCCTCCTTTCTATCGAGCTCAAAGGTGGTTTAGAACATGCCCAACGTGTCTATGACGCGCTAGAAGTTTGCAAAGGTCCAAGTCTTGGCACCAATTTCAGCCTGGTCTGCCCCTATGTACTCCTCGCCCATTACCAAGAACTGGATTGGGCAGAATCCTGCGGCGTACCACCTCATCTACTAAGGATTTCAGTGGGCCTAGAAAACCCCGAGGTGCTTTGGGAACGCTTTAGGAAAGCATTAGAAGCTTGATAACCAACCAGCCATATAAATCATCATCAAGCAACAAGAGATAAGGGTCTTAGCAATCCGGCGAAATTCCGGCTATTGATTGGATCGGTTCAAACTCACGCATGTCCCGAATTTACGACGACCAAAGCCTGTCAATCGGCAATACGCCACTGGTAAAACTTCACTCCATCACCAAAAACGCCAAGGCAACTGTTCTGGCAAAAATTGAAGGGCGCAATCCCGCTTACAGCGTGAAGTGCCGGATCGGCGCCAACATGATCTGGGATGCAGAGAAGCGCGGTGTGCTCAGCAAAGCAAACACGATTGTGGAGCCCACGTCTGGCAACACCGGCATTGCCTTGGCCTTCACGGCGGCAGCACGCGGCTACAAACTGATTCTCACCATGCCAGACACCATGTCGCAGGAGCGACGTCGGGTGATGGCGGTGCTTGGTGCAGAACTCATCCTCACCGAAGGTGCAAAAGGCATGCCAGGTGCGATTGCCAAAGCCAAGGAGATCGTGGCCAGCGATCCGCAGAAATACTTCATGCCAGGCCAATTCGAGAATCCGGCCAATCCTGAGATTCACTTCAAAACAACCGGTCCTGAAATCTGGAACGACTGCGACGGTGCCATTGACATTCTCGTAGCGGGTGTTGGCACGGGCGGAACGATCACAGGTGTCTCCCGCTATATCAAGCAGGAACAGGGCAAGGCGATCCTCTCTGTAGCTGTTGAACCAACAACCAGCCCGGTGATTAGCCAAACCATGAATGGTGAGGAGATCAAGCCTGGTCCCCACAAGATTCAAGGAATTGGTGCCGGCTTCATCCCCCAAAACCTTGATCTTTCCGTGGTCGATGAGGTTGAGCAAGTGAGTAGCGAGGAGGCTGTCGCCATGGCCCTGCGATTAGCCCAGGAAGAAGGTCTCCTCGGAGGCATCTCCTGCGGAGCCGCCGCTGCTGCGGCCGTTCGTCTCGCCGAGAAACCTGAGAATGCAGGCAAAACAATCGTGGTGATTCTTCCAGACCTCGCTGAGCGCTACCTCTCCTCAGTGATGTTTGCGGATGTACCCACAGGCATCATCGAGGAACCTGCAACGGCCTAAGAACCAGGCCGCGCCTCTGGCACCACAGCCTCTGGAGCAATCCACATGGCATCGCCATAGGAGAAAAATCGGTATTGGCGCTCGATGGCTTCGGCATAGAGCGCCAACAACCGTTCCCGACCAATCAATGCACTAACTAAAAGCAACAAGGAACTTTTGGGCAAGTGAAAGTTGGTGAGCAAACCATCCACCACCGCAAAGCGATAACCAGGCTGAATCACCAAGCTCACCGGTCCCTGAAAAGGCTGCAAACATCCATTCCCAGCAGCAGCAGCACCTTCAAGGGCTCGAACACTCGTGGTGCCAACAGCTAAGACGCGGCCGCCAGAGGCACGACAGGTGGACACGGCATCGACAACGTCCTGACGGACCTCAACCCACTCACTGTGGAGCTTTAACTGACTGAGGTCTTCCGTCTCGACGGGACGGAATGTACCGAGGCCGACATGCAAGGTCACCTTCGCTTGCCTGACTCCCCGCTGAGCAAGGGCCTCGAGCAGCTCATCGCTGAGATGAAGTCCAGCCGTTGGAGCGGCAACGGCGCCGGGACGCCCGGCATAACGGGTTTGATAACGCTTCGCATCGTTTGGATCATGCCGCTGGATATAAGGCGGCAAGGGAACTTCTCCATAACGCACCAACAAACCCTCAATCGCTTCGGCATCGGCGTATTGAGCGGGAAACTGGACAACACGACCACCAGTCGCGAGGTCATTGGCCATCACCTGCAAGGCGATCGGTTCCTGTTCAAGCGCCTCCATCCAGACTTGATCACCAGGACGCAACCGTTTTGCTGGCCTGGCCAGGCACAACCAACGCCCCTCACCGCGAGGCTCTAGCAACAGCAATTCAGCCAAGCCTCCCCCGGCTCGCCTAACCCGCAACCGGGCCTGAAGGACGCGCGTGTCATTCACGACCAACAAATCACCTGCTTGCAGCTCCTGCTGCCAATCCCAGACCGTTGCATGCCGAATGGATTCAGGTGCTGCCTGCTCTTGGTCAACAATCAAAAGCCGCGCGGCATGACGAGGCTCCAGGGGAGATTGCGCAATGCGCTCAGGGTTCAGCGCATAGTCATAAGAACTGAGCAGAGAATCTCTAGGGTCTAAAGCCATCAGTCAGGCACAAGTTTCATGGGGTACGTTCAAGAAATGGTTCAAAAAGTTCTGGCCTAGCAAACCATCAATTCCTTCCATCGCCATTGTGATTAGTGGTGAGGCCTTGAAGCTAGGCAAGGAGCAGACCATTAGACACATGAGTGGCAATGGTGGCGGCTGGCAATACAACTCATTTCACCAACCCAGCAGCGTAAAAAATTGGGCGGAGATTGTTTCGAGAGCAAGATCAAGAGAATTTAGGCCCAAGGTCTCTAGTTTGATAAGAGCTAGCTTCAAGGTCTCAATCGCATCAAAAATACAATCCGAATTTGATGCAGTCATAATTAGAAATACCTTCATTCCTTCTATTAACAATTGAGGTCTACAAAGCGTCTATTAATAGAGCTATGCCTCAGATTTCCTTGGTTCCTCTATCAAATGCGATCAAAACTTCCTTTACTGATCCTCTTTAGTGCGGTTGCAGTCATCACCATTCCAACAGTCGCGACTCCCGTAAGGAAGCAGTTTCAGCTCTCCGAAGGGCAACGAGAGTTCATCAGGCAGTTTGATGATGCAACAGGCTCACGAATCCTTCCTCTGGCTTCAACTCCTACTGCTGCTCCATTCATCAAGGTCGCCTCTATTGCTTGTGGAGACAATGAACTGCAAAGGGATGCTGTCTTTGCCTTAGGCGTAACTGAATGGCAAGCAAAAGACGCTACAAACAGATTTGAGACCCTATTTTGTGGAAATCAGACATGAAGATTAGCTTGACGTTGTAAAGAGATTAGATCTGGTCATTATCTTTTTCCAACGAGCAGAGTAAGCAGTGCTTCGCAGGGAATTGATCACGCCAAGTAGTAGCGCACAACCGAGAACACCCTGCTGTAGTCACCCGACAAGGCCTGGAAAAGATAACTCGCTCTCTGATTCAACAAGGTTTGATCCAGCCAATCACGGGGGATCACAACAGCCATCACCACAGTTGTCGTGCGCTCAGGGTGAAGCTCCTCCTGCTCAACCACATAATCACAGAAAGGATCAATAACAGAACTGAATCGACTCTCCAGAAGACGCAACTCAAGCGCGCCAGGATTATCTCCAACCAGATCATCCCAGGCCTTAGAAAGCCTTTCTGGATCATCATTTTCGCCCAACACCATCACAGCGGTAACCGAATCAGAGATCGAGCAGGCATATCGCAAGGCCTCCATCGAGGCCTGCATCAAGGCCGGGATCCAAACGATGCAGTGGTTCCCTAATGCAGGGGAATGCGACTGAACCGTCAACGAACCAAAATCTGGATCCAAAGCAAGTGCTGCATAGGCCTTGCGATAGCGACGTCGGATTCGTGCCAGACCCCATACCAATAAAGGGATGGCAATCACCACCGTCCAAGCACCCTCCTCGAATTTGCTAACCACGATCACCAAAAGCACCACAAAGGTGGTGAAGGCACCGAGGGCATTCATCAACATCCGCCCCTGCCAGCCAGCTCCTCGCAACGTCCACCAACGACGCACCAACCCCAACTGCGACAGGGTGAAGGCCGTGAACACTCCTAGGGCATAAAGGTTGACAGCAACAGTGGTATCGCCTTCACAGATCAAGATGATCAACGCGGTCACCATCAACAGAACGCCAATGCCGTTCTGATAAACCAAGCGATCACCGATCCAGCTCAGCTGACGTGGCAAGCAATGATCCTCCGCCAACATGGCGGCCAAACGCGGAAAGCCAGCGAAGGCAGTATTCGCCGCCAACACCAGGATCAACATGGTTGATAGTTGCAAGCCCCACAGCAACACACTGCCCTGACCAAAGGCCCGAGAACCAATCTGAGCCAGCACCGTGACCCGATCATTCGGAGCGATTCCATACATATAGGCCAAACCAGTGACTGCCAAAAACATGGCGGCGAGCAACAAGCCCATCACCAACAACGTGCGCCGAGCATGAACAACCGCCGGCTCCCGAAACACCTTCACACCATTGGCAATCGACTCAATGCCAGTCATGGCGGAGCAGCCCGAACTGAAAGCTCGAAGGATCAAGAACCACCCCAGGGGCTGAATGGCCTGAGCCGGTGATGGTGCATCCGGGACAAACCCATGGTGAAAGATGAGATCATTCAGCCCGGCGAAGCTGAGGAGAGCCAACATCACAACAAAGGCATATGTCGGCACCGCAAAAACCCTGCCCGCCTCGCGCAAGCCACGCAAATTGGCCCAGCCAATCAAACCCAGCAGAAGCAACGCAATTGAAACCTCGTGATCGAGCATCGATGGCAGCAACGACGACAAGGCCTGAGTCCCTGCCATCAAACTGACTGCCGCCGTGAGGGTGTAATCGATCAGGAGTGCTGCAGCGGCAATCAAGCCAACGTTGCGACCAAGGTTGTCGCGGGCCACGACATAAGACCCACCCCCATCCGGATAGGCCTCAATCGCCTGCCGATAAGAGAGCACAACGATGGCCACCAGCCCAATGATGGCCAGGGTGATAGGCAGCGAAAGCCCTAGAGCACCGCTACCACCAAGGATCAAAACACCAAGGGCTGCTTCCGTGGCATAAGCCACGGATGAGAGGGCATCCGACGACAGGATCGGTAAGGCCTGAACACTCGGCAAACGCTCGTCGGCAGCTCTATTCCTCAGCAGCGGTTGCCCGAAGAATTTCT
>CATBLW010000078.1 GCA_949486985.1 Prochlorococcus marinus str. MIT 9215 | reverse complement strand
CGTTGCGTTGTGTTGGGTGGGCGATGCCAAACCGTTTGGCCATGGCAGCCCACGACTTCCGCTTGCCCAGTGGGATCACAGGCCTGAGCGGCTTGAAACTGGAACGCTGTGACCGACTCGGCTAGCTCAAGCCAATCTTTGCTGCTTAATGCCTTGCCCTGTCCAACGTTGATCAGTGCCTGCCTGAGTTGGTTTGGATATGGAGTGGAAGCAAGATTCAGAAATGTCCATTGGGGTTGTTGCGGTGCCCCTGCAAATTCGGCCAGAACAGCATCAACACCATCCGCGCTGGTGCCGCTCATCAGCCCCAGAACACGCATGGAATTTAGGTTTTGGGAAGTTTCTGGAGGTCGTTGATTAATCCCATCACCACAAGGACATGGCCTCGCTCAAGCACATAGGCGGCAGGGGGATTAACGGTTAGGGCTTTGGTGGGACCAGCTGCGAGCACGTTCACCAGATAGTTCTTGCGCAGGTTGAGGTCGCGTAGGGAATGGCCGACGAATTGATCTGGAACCTTGATCTCGTCGATGCATGTTTGATCATCAAGTTCAAGGCGCTCCATCAGATTGGGCCGCACCAGCTCCAGACCCAGTCGTTCACCCTGCATCTTGGAGGGGAACACCACGCGATCAGCACCCACTCGTTTCAACATCTTTTCGTGCAGGTCACTCGTGGCCCTGGCGATGACCTGTTTGACCTGGCTTCCATCGCTGTCTTTGGCAATCAGTGTGGTTGTGATGCTGGCTTCGATCGGTTCACTAATGCCCACAACAACGGTTCCCATTTCAAGTATTCCGGCTTCTCTTACTGATTCTTCGTCAGTGCAATCAACCACTCTGGCCTCGATAGAAGGCTCTAGCTGACGCAGCTCTTCGATGGCTCTTGCGGAGCTATCTACAGCCAAGACATCCGCCCCGTTTTGTATCAGCTGTCGGCAGACAGCAATACCGAAGCGACCAATCCCAACAACAGCGAAGCCGCGCTCATGAATCCCTTGCTGCGGAGCCCATTGCCACCATCCACTCATTGCAACACCTCCATTGCCGACAGTTCAGACATAAAGATCTTCACGGGGATATGAGATCCGATTCTGACGGTGCATGCGTTCTCGATTGACGGCTTCCCAAATGGCGCTGAGCAACAACAGGATGCCGAGTCGTCCTACAAACATGCCGACAATCAGTACAAGTTGCCCGAAATGGCCAAGGTTTCTTGTTACTCCAACATCGAATCCCACAGTTGCAAAGGCTGAAATGCATGTGAACAGCATTTCTAGAAAGGTAAAGGGGTCTTCTCCTTTCAGGTTGCTGGTCATACCAAGTAATAAGGCCATCATCAGCACGAATAGCAACGAGGCCACGGTGATTCCTACGGCTTTAAGGACAACCTTGTCGGAGATCTGACGATGGCTAATGACCACATCGTTTTGCCCCCTGAGAGTGGATCGAGTCGCGGCCATTAACGCCGCCAGGGTTGTGGTTTTAATTCCACCGCCAGTGCCGCCCGGACTGGCTCCGATGAACATCAGCGTCATCAAAAGGAGCAAGCCTGAGTCGGACATGCTCTCCAAAGACAGCTGCACGTTTGTAAAGCCTGCGGTTCTGGCACTGACCGATTCAAAGAGGGCGCTAATCAGCCTTTCTGGCCAGCCCATGCTGGTGAAAATATTTCCATGACTCAGTGACTCAGTGATCATCAGCCCTATGGTCCCAACGAGTGTGAGGATCAGTGATGTCCGAAGCACCAGGCGGGTGTGAAGGCTGAGGTGGCGACGTTGAAGTCTGTGGCGATTACTCCAGAGATCATTGGTGACTCGCCAACCAAGGCCACCAAGCACGATCAGCATGATGATCGTGATATTCACCACTCCATTCATGCGGTAATGCTCGAGGCTGTCTGACCAGAGCCCAAAGCCAGCATTGTTGTAAGCAGAGATGCTGTGGAACAAAGAAGCCCAGAGCCGCTCGCCGCGGTTTGAGATGTCGTTGAAGCCAAATGTATAGAGCGTGGTTGCGCCGATCAAAATCATGACAACAGCAGTAATCGCAATGCCACGGAAAGTTTTCCCCACGCCGCCGACTCCAAATTCATCGAGTGTTTTGCCGCGATCCAGTCGGCACCTCAATTCCGTACCTCTCACCACGAAACCTTGCAGGAAGGTTGTGATGGCCATCAGGCCAAGTCCGCCAGCCATGATCATGGCCGCCAAAACCCCTTGGCCAACCATGGTCAGGTCTTGATTGATATCAATAATCGAAAGGCCCGTCACGGTGACGGCAGAGGTGGCGGTGAATAAGGCTTCCCAGAGGCCGACATTGTTGCTTGAGCAGAGCGGTGTAACCAGCACAAGCGTTCCTGCTGTGATCACAAGCAAGCCTGTAACCACGGTGAATTGAGGAACTGTCAGGCGCCGGTACCAGTCCTGAGTTCGATGAACAGCGTTAGTTAATGGCACCGCAGTATTCCTGCTTCATCACGCCGAGAATTAAAGGTTTAGCTATTGGTATAAACAAGAAGGATGGATATGGATGAGGGAAAGGTTGTTTGTATCGTTGAGTTTTTGTCATCACCCTCCGTAATGCCAAAGGATCAGAGCTGGAATCAATAGCGTCAAAAGAACTGTAAGACCAGCTCCGTAACGGATCACATCCAGAAAGCGGTAACGCCCAGGGCCAAACACCATCAGGTTGGTTTGATAGCCAAAAGGGGTAAGAAATGACTGGGTAGCTCCAAACAGAACCGTTATCAATAGTGCTGTAGGTGGAAGGGCCATGCCTGTAGCCAAAGGCATGGCGATGGGAGCGAGCAAAGCGACTGAGGCCGCTGCGCTCATGATCTGGGTTAAGACTGTTGTTGTTAGGAAAATGACCAACAAAGCTGAGTAGTTAGGCCAGCCAGCTAGCAAGTTCTCAAAGCTGTTGGCTAACGCGGCTGCCAGACCCGTGTTTTGCATCGCCACGCTGAAGCTTGAAAGTGAGCCGAGCAGCAGAATCACATCAAGGCGAATGGACCTTTGCAGTTCTCCAGGGCGTAGGCATCCACCTGCAACCATGGCCACTGCAGCCAGCAAAACTGCGGCTACCAGAGGTAAGGGCGTGATCGTGGGCGTGATCAACATCGCCAAGGCAATCACGATCGTCAGTGGCTTGCGACGCACTGTGGGCAGGTCATTTTCCAGTTGGTCCAGCACCAGCAAATCGTTGCTGGATTGAAGTCCTCGAATCGAATCCAGGGGAGCTTGAAGCAGTAAGACATCGCCTTCTCGCAGTACTGCTTGTCCGAGCCTTTCTTGCACGGTCTGTTGACCACGCCGAAGCGCGAGCACTGTGGCGTTGTGGCGTTGACGAAAACGCAGTTCCCGCAGACTGGCGCCAGCGAGGGTTGAGCCTGCTGGGAGCAGTACTTCTACGGTTCTCTGACCTTCACAGGCTTGAGCACTTGACGAGGAGGTTTGTAAATCAGGTGAAGCAAGTTGCACATTGTGTTCCTGTTGCAGTCGCAACAGATCGGCACGGGTCACTCTCAGCAGAAGTCGATCTCCTGGCTCAAGTCTTCGATCAGCCAGGGGTGGGATCAGTCTCTCCTTGCCTCTGTGCAATTCGAGAACGTCTACATCAAAACGACGTTGCAAGCGGCTGTTGTGAAGTGACTGGCCGACAAGTTGCGATTCCCGAGGAATCGTGACCTCTGTGAAATAGCCAGTGAGATCTTTGTTGTTTCCAAGGTCATCGTTATTGCTGCCCCGGTCTGGTAGGAGCCCCTTAGGAGCGAGTAACAGATAGATGGTGCCTGCGAGCCAGATAGGGATGCCGATTGCCGTGAAGCTGAACAGTTCAAGCGAGCCATAGCCAAGTTGTTCACTGATGTCACTCGCCAGGAGATTGATGGAACTACCAAGCAGGGTGATCGTGCTGCCCAGCACCGTCGCGAATGACAGTGGTAGTAGAACTCTTGAGGGCGAGATACGGCGCCGATGACACCAGGCTTCGATGACAGGCAGTACGGATGCCACAACGGGTGTGTTGGGCAAGACACTGGAAATAGGAGCGACAACGAAGCCCAGTAGGCCAATCAAGCGACGCGGAGTGCGAATCTGTTCTGAAGCAATCAGTTCACGCAGACGATCGAGGGCTCCACTGCGAAATAGGGCTGCCGAGACTGCGAATAGCCCCATCAGGGTGATTAGAGAAGGCCTGCCAAATCCAGCTAGGGCTTCTTGAGGTCCCAGCACGCCTGTCGCCATCAGCAAACCCACGCTAAGCAGGCCAGTGAGTTCTGGGGCTAGGGCCCCACTGATGAACAGCACCACCGCGAGCAACAAAATGCCAACTGTGATCAGGGCTTGCGGGTTCTGAAGAGCGGCGCTCAGCTCAGCCATAGTCAGGTTGGGTTCGAAAAGCCGCGAGGCTGATTCTGCTCTGTTTGCCAGAATTGATCTTCAAGCCAGATTTTTAAGCCTTCCAGCCCAGCACCAGTGGTTGCGGAGAGATAGATCACTTTTGAATCGCTTTCGCTGACTTTCTCAATGGCACTGCTTTCGCAGTGGTCAATTTGATTGGCAATCACTTGTCGAGGTGATTTTGCCTCTAGGGAGTCGAGCAGAGCATGAACTGTGTTCAGATGAAGTTCCCAGTCAGGGTCTGCCAGGTTGATAACTAGCAGCAGTAGATCCGCTTCAAGTGTTTCTTCCAGGGTGGCCCGAAAGGCTTCGATTAGGGGTTCAGGTAATTCACGAATAAAGCCCACGGTGTCAGTGAGCAGAATTTCGTGGGGAGCAGCTCCTGTCTGAGGCAGCGTCAGCCGCCTTGTTGTTGGGTCCAACGTGGCAAATAGTTTGTTCTCAGCGAGAACTTTGCTTTGTTCATCACGAGCACAGAGTGCATTGAGTAAGGAAGATTTTCCAGCATTCGTATAGCCCACAACTGCAACTTTGGGCAGTCTTTCCCTGCGACTACGAATTCTGGAGCGATGCTCTTGCAACTGTTTCACTTCTCTCTTTAAGCGTTCGATGCGTCGAGCAATGGCT
>CATBLW010000077.1 GCA_949486985.1 Prochlorococcus marinus str. MIT 9215 | reverse complement strand
TGCACACCTTGGAGATGTGGGTGGGCTCGATGTCGTAACCCCATGATCGTGCCATCTTCAAGCCAGGCTGTGATTTCCAGGCACTCGGGCAGGCTGTCTCTTTCGGCAATCAGGCTGTGATAACGGGTTGCTGTAAGCGGTTGGGGCAGGCCGGCAAACACGCCATCGCCTTGATGCAGAACAGGCGAGGTTTTGCCATGCATCAGCTCGTCAGCGCGCACAATCTTGCCGCCGTAAGCCTGCGCTAGAGCTTGGTGCCCCAGGCAAACGCCCAGGGTGGGTATGTGCGGAGAGAGTTCAGTGAGCACCTCCAGGCAGACACCCGCCTGGTTTGGATCCCCTGGCCCTGGAGACAGAAGGATGGCGGCAGGTTGCAGCTCGCGGATTTGCTCCAAGGACAGGGCATCATTGCGCTCAACCCTCAAATCGGTCGCTATCGGGTGTCTTGAGGCCAGCTCACCCAGGTATTGCACCAGGTTGAAGGTGAAGCTGTCGTAGTTGTCGATGACCAGGAGCATGTGCTGCGGGGTTTCAGAGCCCTAGGCGGTTCAGGAGAGGAGGCAAAAGCAGCAAGAGAGCGATCATCAAGGAACTGATCGAAGCAACCAAAACGGCTGCCGCTGCACAGTCTTTGGCGATGCGCGCCAGTGGGTGGAAGCGGCGACCAATGGCTAGATCTACTACGGCTTCGATGGCCGTGTTGATTAACTCCAGAACCAACACTGCGGTCACCGTGAGCACAAGCACGGCAAGGTGATTGATATTCAGTTGCAGCCAGAGGCCCAGTCCAAATACCACCGTCCCAATGACGACATGAATTCGAAAGTTGCGCTGGCTTGAGAAGCCATAGGCAAGCCCCTGGGCGGCATAGCGAAAACTGGCTGTAAGGCTGCCAGCGATGTTCCAGGCTCCCCTGCGGGTGCCCCGACTCCCTTGATTTGAGGTGATTTCTTCGTACACCAAGTTGGTGGCCTTAGGAATCGTCAGTGATCGTTGCGATTGAATCACTGTGAGAAGGAACCTTACCGTCGTTACTAAGCAGATGTTCCTGGCAGCTCAGCATCTCGTCAAGGCTGCTGCTGTTGGGGTGGTCCCAGCCGAGTAGATGCAAAAGGCCATGGCTGACGAGCCAGCGAAGCTCTCGATCCAACGAATGCTGGTGTTCTTTGGCTTGTCGTTGGGCTGTTGTCACCGATACAACGATGTCACCAAGTTCCACACAACTGGTTCCTGGCATTGGGATGTTGTTGTCGAGGGCTGGGAACGAGAGCACATCTGTGGCTTCAGGTTTTTGCCGCCAAGATGCATTCAGTTCAGAGATGTTGGCGTCATCAGTGAGTTGAAGACCCAGGCTCAGCGATTGGGTTTGACGCACCTCTGTGGGACAGGTCAGGGTCAGGTCGCTGCGGATGCTTTGGATCCAAGTTGTCAGTTCCTGCTCCCATGCGCTGGCACTTGTGAGTCGGTTTCTGCTCTCTGAATCGATCGGTTCCGTCCAGTGGCTTTCGCTGGCGGCATGAAAGGAAAGATCCAGCTCTAGATCCACTGGCCGTTCTGTTGACGCACTCATCGGCGCATCATTGCGGAAGGGTGGGCCGAAATAGCCAGGCGATGATCACCAGGAAACCCATTAAGCCCACTGCGGTCAGACCGAAGTGCAGCAGGCTTTGACTGCCTTTGCGCATCATGTTGCGCATCGCCATTTTTACGAAGCTTGGATCTGATGCCATGGCTTCAACGGTTAGCTGTCGGCATTGCTGCCGGGACTCTCGACACCTTGGCGTAGCAGCGCCTGAATGAAGGGGTCAAGCTCACCATTCATCACGCCTTGCACGTCGGTTGTTTCTTCTGCCGTCCGCAGGTCTTTCACCATCTGATACGGATGGAGAACGTAGTTGCGAATTTGGTTGCCCCAGGCTGCTTCCACAATGTCGCCACGGATGTCAGCGATCTCGGCGGCCCGTTGCTCCTGAGCAATCACCATCAGCTTGGCTTTCAGCAAAGCCATTGCTTTCTCTTTGTTCTGGAGTTGGGAGCGTTCTTGCGTACAGCGCACGGCTAGGCCTGTGGGGATATGCAGGATGCGAACGGCTGTTTCCACCTTGTTGACATTCTGGCCTCCGGCGCCACCTGAACGGCTGGTGGTGACTTCTAAGTCTTTCTCTGGAATCTCGAGCTCAACCTCTTCATCGAGCATGGGCATCACTTCAACGCCGGCAAAGCTTGTTTGGCGTTTGTCGTTGGCATTGAACGGAGAGATTCTCACCAAGCGATGGGTTCCTTTCTCCTTTTGCAGGTAGCCGTAGGCATAGCGCCCTTCAATTTCAATGGTGGCGCTTTTGATGCCTGCTTCTTCCCCTTCTGAAAGCTCGTCGACGCTGACTTTCATGCCGTGATCTTCTGCCCAGCGGGTGTACATCCGCAGCAGCATCTGTGCCCAGTCTTGGGCATCAGTACCACCTGCGCCGGCATTGATCGAGAGCACGGCGCCTTCTTTGTCGTAGGTGCCGCTAAGCAGTCGTTCAAGTTCCCAGCGATCGAGTTCCTGAGCGAGTTGGTTGAGCCCTGCTTGGGCTTCGCCAAGCATCTCGTCATCTGGCTCGAGGTCATAGAGCTCAAGAGTGGCTTGAGCGTCGTCGATGGCGCGATGCCAGCGGTTGAGTTGAGCCAGCTGGGCTTTCACTTCATCCAGCTGACGCATCTGTTTTTGTGCGTTCTGCTGATCGTTCCAGAAATCTGGCTGGGCAGCGAGTTGTTCGAGATCCTGCTGGCGTGCGTTCAGAGCAGGAACGTCAAAGACAGTCCTGGGCATTGCCCAGGCGGTCAGTGAGTTCGGAAAGATCGCGTTTGAAGTCTGTGAGGTCCAGCAACGTGGGGCTTGATTCCATGGCTATGACGCTATCAGCGGAAGCAATCTGCATAGGCTTTAGAACAACCGCAACATGTCCTGATGACCAATGTTGAGATCTACACCTGGCAGACCTGTCCATTTTGTGTGCGAGCCAAGGCTCTATTGGATCGCAAAGGGGTGAGCTATCAGGAATACGCCATTGATGGCGATCAGGCGGCTCGGATGGCGATGGCTGAGAGGGCCGGAGGGCGTACGTCCGTTCCCCAGATTTTTATTGATGATCGTGGCCTTGGTGGTTGCGATGAGTTGCATGCTTTAGAGCGGGCTGGTCAGCTCGATCAATTACTGCAGGGCAAGGCCTGAGATCATGCGACAGCTTTTTGTTCTTGATCCTCTTGCGCGGATTAACCCTGCCAAGGATTCGACAGCTGCATTGATGCAGGCAGCGCAGCGAGCCTCGGTCGAGGTATGGGCTTGCACGCTTGCGGATCTGCAGGCTCGCGGCCATGAGCCATGGGTGAATGCCATGCCTGTAGTGCCTGATCCATGGATCGGTATGGAGGCATCCCAAAGCCGTCCGATGAAGGACTTTGCTTGCATTTGGATGCGGAAAGACCCTCCTGTCGATGAGGCCTATCTCTATGCAACCCACTTGTTGGAGCTCGCTGAGCGCGCTGGCACGCTTGTGCTCAACAGGCCTGCTTCCTTACGTGCTTGGAATGAAAAGCTTGGTGCATTGCGTTTCAGCAAGCTGATGGCGCCAACATTGGTGGCCAGTCGTGTGAGTGAGTTGGCGGCATTTGCTCGAGAGCATCAGGAGGTGGTGCTCAAACCTCTTGGTGGCCGTGCTGGTCAGGGAGTGGTGAGGGTGTCTGGTCGAGCGCCTGGCATCGAGGCTTTGCTTGAACTGGTTACCGACCAGGAGCAGTTGCCGGTGATGGTGCAGCGCTTTTTGCCTGAAGTTATTGAAGGAGACAAGCGCATTCTTCTCGTTGATGGTCAGCCTCTGGGTGCGGTGAATCGTCGACCCAAGCAGGGTGATTTTCGTAGCAACCTGGCAATGGGTGGAAGCCCTGAACCGACAGAGTTGTCGAGCCGTGAACAGGAAATCTGTGCTGCGATGGCACCCATTTTGAAAGAGCAGGGCTTGTTTTTTGTCGGTATTGATGTGATTGCTGGTTCGCTGAGTGAGATCAATGTCACCAGTCCCACAGGCATTCGAGAGGTGGAACGCTTGATGGGCGTGCCTCTCGCGGATCAGGTGATTGAGCGCTTGCTTGTGCGCCTGGGCGAATGATTGGTGTTGAGGTCGAGTTGGTCGGCTAATACCGACAGCTTCAGGCCAACTTCCTGCAATTCACGCTCGACAACAGATCCCTTCACGAGGCCTGCTCCAGCTGTGAGATCCAGCATCGAGCCGCGAGCATGGCCACAACGGATGGCCACGCGTAGTTCCGTATCGCCTTGGCTATCGATCCAGCCGATCGGAGCGGCATAGTTGCCGCGTTCAAATGGTTCCAAGGTGCGCAACCAAGCCATCGCCTCGCGGCATGGCAGCCCTGCAACTGCGGGGGTTGGATGGAGGGCCCCAGCCAGCTTCAGCGGTTGCTGACCCATCGCATTGGCTGTGATTGGGGTATGCAAATGCATCAGCCGCCCATGTTTAGCGAGCTGGGGTTGTCGAGGTCGCCGTGGCTTTAGGTCCTGTTTGATCAGCTCTTGCATGATCGAAGCCACGACGAGTTCATGCTCGCGCCGGTCTTTGTCCGACTTGAGTAGTTTTTGGCCGTCGTCATCACGATCGGCTGTGCCTGCCAGGGCATCCGTACGGAGTTGTCCAGCTTGCAAGCTGAGGAGTCGTTCAGGTGAAGCCCCGAAAAAGGCATCGTCGTGGTTTCTGCTCCATAGGAAGCGACAGCTGCCAGCTTGTTGCTGCCGGAGTTGTGCCAGCAATGGCAGAGGGTTCAAGGGTTGTTGAAGCTGAATCGACTGTCGAACGGCCAGAACGAGTTTGTGCAGCTCACCGCTGTTGACCAATTCCAGCCCGCGTCTGAGAGCGGGCCGATAGCAGTCTTGCCATGACTGCAGCGTGCGAGTTTCTGGCCTGTGATCTCGCCATGGACTGGCTTCGATGCTTGTGGTTTGCAGGCTCTCTGCCATCAGCCATAGCTTTTCTGCGAGTTCTCGTGCTTCTGCCTGCTGGGTAACCACGCCATTAAGACGCAACCAACCTTGACGGCCTTGGCGGCTCAGCTGCCAACGGGGCAGAACAGCCTGCACAGCTGGCGGACAGATCAAATCACGTTGTCGTTCCGCAGGATGCTCGAAGAATGTGAAGGCCAGCAGGACTCTTGGTCGTGCTTGGGCTGGGCTGGCTGGGGTGGCATCTTTGAGCCTTGCCAGGGTGGCATCGCTGAACCGCTGGGCAACGTCAAAGCGTTTGGGGCCAGCGAGATCCATGCTCTGGCATTGGCCCGTTGCAGCGAAACACAGACCTGGTGAGCTATCCCATAGGAAGCGGAAGGGATGGTCATCAACCAGCTGAGGTAGTTTTTGCAGCGGGTCCACACCATCGATCGGTAGTGCCAGGCTGAGCACACCTTCATCACCATTCCGCTCGCACCACCCTTGGCTTGCGGCAGCTAACAGGTTGCTGAAGCTTGGGTCAGCCTTCATCCCGGATGGAATCACCAGAGGTGCTGCTCAAATGTATGGGCCTTTCCCTGCCTTTCAGTCGTCATAGCTATGTCAGACCAGCAGGCTGTTGCATCCCGTTACGCCTCGAAATCCACCAGGCGTGACCTTTGGAAAGCCGCCATTAAGTGGCCGATGTACTCCGTGGCGGTGATGCCGGCCCTGTTAGCGGCCGGATGGCGACTGGGCGCTGGCGAATCGGTGCGCTTCGACCAATTACTCGGTTTCCTTGTCGCTGCGGTGCTGTTGCTGCTTTGGGAAAACCTCAGCAACGATCTTTTTGATGCTGATACCGGTGTGGATAGCTTCACCAAGCTTCATTCAGTGGTGGCCTTGTTGGGCCAGCGTCGCCCGGTGCGGCGAGCTGCTCATCTAGCCCTTGCATTGGGCTTGGTGTTGATGGTGTTGCTGGCTTGGCGCAGCAGCTCTGCGGTGTTGCTGTTGGTTTTAGTCAGTTGTGGTTTGGGATACCTCTATCAAGGCCCACCCTTTCGATGGGGTTATCAAGGTTTGGGCGAGCCCTTGTGTTGGCTTGCTTTTGGCCCCTTTGCCACGGCCGCGGCGTTGCTGGTGTTGGCGCCACTGCCTGCAGCTGAATCATTGCCTGCTACGGAATTACTGGCTGCAGCAGGATCAGGGATCCCTTGGGCCACGGCGCTCAGCTTGGGAAGTGGGCCGGCTTTGGCGACAACTCTGGTGTTGTTTTGCTCTCACTTTCATCAAGTCAGTGAAGATGCAGCCCATGGCAAACGATCACCTGTGGTGCGCCTGGGTACGAAACGTGCGGCCGCACTTGTGCCCTGGATTCTTTCCCTCGCCTTGGCTTTGGAATGCGCCCCTGTCTTCCAGGGTGATTGGCCAGTGACAGCCTTGCTTGGTGGCCTTGGTTTGCCTGCTGGAGCCGCGTTGATTCGTTTGCTTCGTGAGCATCACGATCAACCAGCGATGGTTCGTGGCAGCAAGTTTTTGGCTTTGCGTTTTCAGGCCTTGAATGGCCTGGGTTTGAGTCTGGGCTTGGCCTTGGGACCAGCCCTTGGGATGGATGTGATCAGCTTGGGTTGAGTGGATGCTTCTCAACCTTCAGTTCAAGCCCTTTTCTTTTCGCCTGTTGCGATCGCTGCAAACGGCGCAGGGATTGATTGAAGAACGATCGGGTTGGTTATTGCGCTTGCAAGATTCCGCAGGTTGTTGCGGTTGGGGTGAGGTGGCTCCCTTTGATGCCGCTGGGCTGAGGGCTTGTGGAGAGTGTTTGACGAACCTAGGCCGTTCACCAACGCGGGCTCAATTGGATTCTGGCCTCCAAAACTGGCCAGCCCCGATGGCTTTTGGATTGGGTGCGGCCTTGGCGGAATTGGATGGGCTTGTGGGCTCCGATGCCATTGGTGGTTGGCTAAGGGCGCCAGAGTCAGCGATCTTGTTGCCAGCCGGGGAAGCCATGTTGGTGGAGCTGGATGCTGTGTTGACGAGGGCCGCGTTGGGCGCTGATTCCATCACTGTCAAGTGGAAGGTGGCTGCGGTGGCGGATGGTTTGGAGAGATCTCTCCTGCTGCAGTTGTTGGAGCGGTTGCCCGGCCAGGCTCGCTTCCGGCTTGATGCCAATGGTGGCTGGGATCGCCATAGGGCCAGTCGCTGGCTTGAGCAGGTCAAAGATGAGCCAAGGTTGGAGTGGCTAGAGCAACCCCTACCTGCTGGAGATATTCAGGGCTTAAAGGC
>CATBLW010000076.1 GCA_949486985.1 Prochlorococcus marinus str. MIT 9215 | reverse complement strand
TTACCGCTGGCCCGGAAGCTGTTCTTCCCAGAGCTCAACTCCACCGAGAGCATGGTGAGGCGAGCCTCGGCCATTTGACAGGCCACTGTGCGCTTCCAAATCAGCTCATAAACAGCCAGATCGCGACCATCCAAACCGGTATCCGCAGGGGTGCGGAAGCTTTCTCCTGCAGGACGAATCGCCTCATGAGCCTCCTGGGCATTGCGAGCTTTGGTACTGAACTGTCGTGGTCCTTTGCTCAGATATTCCGATCCATAGAGCGATTCCACGCAACTACGAGATGCATGGATGGCCTGATCGGAGAGATGCACCGAGTCGGTGCGCATGTAGGTGATGAAGCCTCTTTCATACAGCCCCTGAGCAGAGCGCATGGTGTCGCGAGCCGATAGACGCAGCTTGCGGTTGGCCTCCTGTTGAAGGGTGCTGGTCGTGAAAGGAGGAACCGGTTTGCGCACCGTTGGCTTTTCCTCAACAGCATCCACATTCCAGCGTCCCTGCTGCAGCTGGTCAGCTAGGGCACGTGCCTCGTCCTCACCGAGCAGACGCACATCACTGCCGGCCTTGAGGCCACCTGTGCTCTCATCGAAATCATTGCCGCTAGCGACCCGTTTGCCCATGACGTGGGTGAGCTTGGCCTCAAAGCTGCTCTTGCCTTGCGCAAGCTGGGCCTTGAGGTCCCAGTAGCTACCACTGCGAAAGGCTCGCCGAGCCCGTTCCCGCTGCACGAGCAGGCGTACAGAAACTGACTGAACCCGGCCTGCCGAAAGGCCATAGGCCACCTTCTTCCAGAGCAGCGGGGAGAGGGTGTAGCCCACCAATCGGTCGAGGATGCGGCGGGTTTCCTGGGCATGAACCAGTTCCATGTCCAGGTTCCGAGTCTGATCGAGCGACTTGGCAATCGCCTCTTTGGTGATCTCGTGGAACACCATCCGCTTAACCGGAACTTTGGGGTTCAACAGTTGAAGAAGGTGCCAACTGATGCTTTCTCCCTCCCGGTCTTCGTCAGTCGCCAGCAAGAGCTGATCCGCACCCTTAAGAGCGTCTTTGAGTTCACGAACAGTCTTTTTCTTGTCCTTCGGAACGACGTAAAGGGGTTCAAAGTCGACTTCTGTATTGACACCAAGCTTTGCCCAAGCCTCTGATTTTTTTGCAGCCGGGACTTCAGCAGCACTGTTTGGCAGGTCCCGAACATGTCCCATGGAGGCCTCCACACGGAAGTCCTTGGGCAAGAACCCGCGAATGGTTCGTGCCTTTGTTGGGCTTTCGACAATGACCAGGGTGTGCGCCACAGGCGGGAGGTAACCATCCCAATCTTTATCGCACCGGCGCACCAACTGCATGAATCGGTGCGCTGGTAAAGATCAGAAAAGATCAGATCAGGCAACGTGGCTAAAGTCACATCAGCTGGTCAGATCCTGCGTTCGCCATGCCCCTATTGGGTGTAATTTTTCTCTCCACACAGGCCATGACAGCGCCTGGGGAGCTGCTCAACCTCGCACTCAATGCCGGCGCCGTGGCCCCTGAAGGAGCTGTGCTGCTTGCAATGTTGGCCACTCTGTTGGTTGACCTGGCTGGTGAACGGGTCGCCGCGCGCTGGGTACCACCGATTTGCTATCTAGGCCTGGGCGTCGCCCTGGTTCTGCTGGCGCTGCAATGGAATGCGCCACTGGAGCCATCCTTCCTAGGCGCTTTTCTGGCAGACAATTTGGCCATTGCCTTTCGGGCGATTGTTGCGCTTTCCACACTGCTTTCACTTTTGATCAGCTGGCGGTACGCCGAACAAAGCGGCACCCCAGTGGGTGAATACGCCGCCATCCTTCTGGCTGCAACCTTGGGGGCGATGCTGCTCTGCGGATCCACCGATCTGGTGAGTGTGTTTGTCTCTCTAGAGACCCTTTCAGTCGCCAGCTACCTGCTTTCGGGCTACATGAAGGGTGATGCGAGGAGTTCAGAAGCCGCACTCAAATATCTCCTAATTGGCTCAGCCGCAGCTGCGGTTTTTCTTTACGGCGCCTCACTTCTCTACGGCCTCAGTGGCAGCACCAGTCTTGAAACCATTGGCATCGCCCTGCTCACCAGTCCCACCCCGCTAGCGGCCCTGGCCCTGGTTTTCGTGCTTGCCACAGTGGCCTTCAAAATTGCTGCTGTGCCATTCCATCAATGGACACCTGATGTCTACGAGGGTTCTCCAACCCCTGTGGTCGCATTCCTTTCGGTGGGTTCAAAAGCCGCTGGCTTCGCTTTGGCCCTGAGGTTGCTTGTTGGCTGCTTTGGTGCTTTCGACACCCAGTGGAAGCTGCTGTTCACCGTTCTGGCTGTGCTGAGCATGACGCTCGGGAACGTTGTCGCCCTGGCGCAAACATCAATGAAGCGCATGCTGGCCTACAGCTCAATCGGGCAGGCTGGGTTCGTGATGATTGGCCTGGTTTGCGGCACCAAAGACGGCTTCGCCGCCATGGTGCTCTACATGGCGGCCTATTTGTTCATGAACCTTGGAGCCTTTGCCTGCATCATCCTGTTCTCCATCCGCACCGGGAGCGACAGGATTGCTGATTATGCAGGGCTCTACCAAAAGGATCCATTGATCACATTGGGGCTAAGTCTCTGCCTACTTTCTCTGGGAGGAATCCCTCCCATGCTTGGTTTCTTTGGCAAGATTTACCTTTTCTTTGCCGGCTGGGCAGACCAGCAATACCTGCTTGTCGTTGTTGGACTTGTGACATCAGTTATATCTATTTACTACTACATCTCAGTCATCAAAATGATGGTTGTAAAAGAACCTCAGGAAGCATCAGAGATCGTCAAAGATTACCCACCTATTCAATGGAAAACTCTTGGAATGCCGCCTCTAAGAATTGCTTTAGTGGGATGTGTTCTGTTTACCGCAGTTGGAGGAATACTCTCAAATCCATTATTCCAATGGGCCAACAGTGCTGTAGCAGGAACACCTCTTTTACTTGAAGCCATCGCAACAGGAAGTGAACGGGCTCTTGGCTGATCAAGCTCACATCAATCACCCTGTTGCTGTGCTCAATGAAGTGAGCAAGCATTACGGGTCTGGGATCACGAAAGTCAAAGCCCTCGACAATCTCAATCTGACCATTCATCAGGGTGATTATTTAGCTGTGATGGGGGCGAGTGGGTCGGGGAAAAGCACAGCGATGAACATTCTTGGTTGCTTGGATCGTCCAACCAGTGGCAGCTATCAACTCAATGGCTTGGCCGTCGAAGATCTTGACGATGACGCACTTGCTGACCTACGCAATCAAGAACTGGGATTTGTTTTTCAACAATTTCATCTCTTGCCTCAAGCCACAGCCATCGAGAACGTGATGTTGCCAATGGTTTACGCAGGAATATCGGCTGAGCAACGAAGAGAAAAAGCAACTGATGCCTTGGCCAGAGTGGGTTTAGCCCAACGAACAGGCAACCGACCCAATCAACTTTCAGGCGGTCAACAACAGCGCGTTGCTATCGCAAGAGCGATCATCAACCAACCAGCTTTGTTACTTGCTGATGAGCCAACAGGTGCCTTGGATTCGAAAACCACAGAGGATGTTTTAAACCTCTTTGATGACCTCCACAAGCAAGGGATTACCCTTGTTCTCGTCACCCATGAAGACGATGTAGCGGCCAGAGCAAAGCGTGTCGCACGTTTTCGAGACGGGCATATTGTTGACATCACCACGCAACACTGATTGAAGGGCTTCTACAAGCAGATAGGAACAATTTATCTATTAGTTCAAGATATTCAGAAGCAAGATTCAGGTCTTCTAGGCCATGCAATTCTTGAACTAAAGTTCACCCTTGATTAGGCACAGAGTCAATCGATCGAGGCCTAAGCAAGGTCTCCATCAACTGACCAATGAGCAATGAGACAGCATCACCAGATCCAGATGAAGCCGTGAGGGGATTTAAATCGAGCTCACCTGGATCAACCGCAACCCAGCCTCCATGCTGTGGACGGCGCAACTCAAAGTGAAGATGGGGACCGGTGCTAATCCCAGTGCTCCCGACTCTGCCGATCACTTCCCCTTGACGCACTTGCTGGCCAGCTTTCACATAAATCTCGGAGAGGTGTCCATAGAGCGTGCGCCTGTTTGGATTGCGATGCTCAACCTGCACGGCAATGCCATACCCTCCGGCCAGACCACTGCTGATAACGGTTCCCGACAGTGCCGCAACAACTGGTGAACCTTCTTGTGCCGCTAGATCCCTGCCGGCATGCATCAGCCAACTGCCAAACACCGGATGCAAACGCCAACCAAAATCACTGCTGGTAACCGCTGAACCAATGATCGGGAACAACAACTGACGATCAGCATTACCAGGCAGAGCCTGTGGTCTAGGCGTAACGGCGAACACGGATGACAAGTTAAAGCTGCCCCCTTGGCCAGCCATTAACGCCGAAACTGGAACGGTAAGCGGAGTATCGAGGCGCCCACGCCGCCGAGCTAACCGGCCAGAAGAGCGCCGACTTCTTGAACGAAGAGCGAATCCACTAGCACATTCCTGAGCTGAAAGAGCACCGCTGCGACAGGCCTGCACCATCCGAGGGACATCAACCCTCAAGCCCAGCGAATGTCCCTCAATCTGACTACGTTCTGCTGAAGTAATCACCCTGTTGCGCTCAAGCGCTTCAAGAGATTGATCAAACCTTTTCGGCGGTGATACTTTCAGTCCCTTAATAGAAGGAATCATTGGGCCTTTCGGCGCCACTGGAACAACTGGAGCAACGGGTTCAGCATGCACAGGCACTGCAAAAACAGGACCTGCAAGCATCCATGCAGTCGCTAGCCAGCGAAATCTCACCCGATCAAATTCCAAACGATAAAAACTATAGAAAAAGATCCATTTTTGCGATCACCAACTTTTGCGATCACCAACGATTCCAAGCCGTATTTGCCGAACCCTGACTCAACAAAAGAGATCCATCGCGACCAAGCCCGTTGATCTGCCAGAGCTCGTCAGTCTTTGGATCTCGCACCTGTTCCGCCCAAAGACGGCGCTCAGCTTCGGAGCGAACCCAATCAGCGCGAGCCACGATTTCCATGGCACGATCGAGTGCACAAAGCACTTCTGCAGTCCACGC
>CATBLW010000075.1 GCA_949486985.1 Prochlorococcus marinus str. MIT 9215 | reverse complement strand
CTTTGACGCGTCTGGTTTCCAATGAAGGACTGAGCTGTGTGGCGGGAAGGTAGTCGTAATCGACGGCATAGGCGGGCCGCAGCATGACGCATTGCTCAAGCCCTGGCAGGGTGCGTAGCAAGTCGAGTTGCAACCGCTCAGGTAGTCCGGTGGAGAATCCCTGCACATAAATTTCTGGCGTGTCGCGACCTTCCGGTTCGAGAAAAATCTGGTGAGAGTCTTTGTCAGCAAAACGGACGATCTTGTCTTCGATTGATGGGCAGTAACGCGGCCCTTTGCTGTCGAGAAAGCCTCCATAGATAGGCGTTAGTTCGAGGTTCTCTTTGATCAGCTGATGGGTTGATGCGGTAGTGCGGGTGATGTGGCAGCTCATCTGTTCACCGCTGACCCAGGTGGTTGGGTCGAAGGAGAAGAAGCGATCAGCGGCATCGCTGGGTTGCTCTTCCAGTTGATCGAGAGCAATGCTGCGTCGATCGACTCTGGCCGGAGTGCCTGTTTTGAGGCGATTGGTGTGGAAGCCAAGTGACTCGAGAGCTTCGGTGAGCCCTTCTGCGGCTTGCTCGCCGGCACGACCTGCCGGCATGGATTGATTGCCAACCCAGATCTGACCACCAAGGAACGTGCCGGTGGTTAGCACGACGGCTTGGGCCCGATAAACACTGCCGAAATAGGTCCGTACGCCTGTGATCTGTGCTGCATGTCCTTGAGCGGGCTCCCAGTGCTCCCCGCCACCCGATGGATCACCTTCGACTTCGAGACCAGTCACCATCGCTTCTCTTAGAGAGAGGTTGGCGGTTTGTTGCAGCAACTGCAGCATCTGGCGTGCATAGAGGCGTTTGTCGGTCTGGGCACGGAGCGCCCAGACGGCAGGGCCGCGGCTGGCATTGAGCACTCGTTTTTGCAGCGCCGTTGCATCGGCCAGGCGACCGATGACTCCCCCAAGGGCATCCACTTCATGTACGAGTTGACTCTTGGCTGGTCCTCCCACTGCGGGGTTGCAAGGTTGCCAGGCAATCCGATCGAGGTTGAGGGTGAATAAAGCTGTGGTGAGGCCTAAGCGCGCTGCAGTGATGGCGGCTTCACAACCGGCGTGCCCACCGCCAACAACGATTACGTCGAAGTTCTCGGTAGCTGGAACGCTGCAGGGCATGGGGCCCGAAAGTGTCTAAGGAACAGGTGAGCTCAAGCGATGGCTGCTTTTAAGCGGCCAGGTTGCGGAAGCGAGTGAATTGTGGCTCGAACAACAGCTTGACGGTGCCGACAGGTCCGTTGCGATGCTTGGTCACGATCACTTCTGTGATGCCGCGATCTGGTGTTTCAGGGTTGTAGTACTCATCCCGATAGATCATCAGCACCAAGTCAGCGTCTTGTTCGATGGAGCCTGATTCCCGCAGATCGCTGAGCATCGGGCGCTTATTGGTGCGTGATTCCACGCCACGGCTGAGCTGGGAGAGGGCGATCACGGGCACATTCAGCTCCCGCGCCATGCCCTTGAGGCCTCGGGTGATTCTCGAGAGTTCTTGAACACGGTTGTCTGGTGTGGAACCTTCCATCAATTGCAGATAGTCGATCACCACAAGCCCCAATTCTTTGCCCTGTTCTGCCATGAGCCTTCTGCATAGGGAACGCATTTCCAGCACGCCGGAATTGGGCTTGTCATCGATGTAGAGCGGAAGCTGGCCAAGGGTGTTGATGCCTTGGCCTAGCAGGGGCCATTCTTCCTGCTGCAATCGCCCTGTTCTGAGCCTGCCGCTCTCAATGCCGACTTCCATCGATAGGAGTCGATAGGTGAGCTGTTCCTTGCTCATTTCCAGGCTGAACAAACAGACAGGCAGGTTGTGGAGCTGGGCCACGTTCTTGGCCAGATTGAGAACGATGGAGGTTTTGCCCATGGCGGGTCGACCGGCCACGATGATTAGGTCACTGCGTTGCAGGCCTTGGGTCATGGCATCGAGGTCATAGAAGTTGACGGGGATGCCGGCAACAGAGGTGCCGAGAGAGCGACTTTCGATTTCGTTGAAGGTGCTCGTAAGGATTTCGGCTGTCGGTGTCAGTCCTTTGGAGGGCTTCTCTTGGCTGATGGCAAAGATCTTTTGCTCGGCTTTGTCGAGCACCTGGTCCATCGGCAGGCTTTGGTCAAAGCCGAGTTGAATGACGTCGTTGCCTGATCGGATTAGTTGGCGGCGCAGGAATTTATCCATCACCAACCGCGCCACTTGCTCGATGGATGCCGTAGAGGCGACGCGTTCTACAAGCTCGATGAGGCGGTTGCTACCGCCGACTTTCTCGAGAGAGCCTGTGTCGGCAAGCCAGGCGCTCATCGCCGTGAGATCGGTTGGTTTTCCCTGGCCGTGCAGCATCAGGGCCGTGCGATAGATCTCGCGGTGGGCGTTCAGGTAAAACGCTTCAGGCTGAAGAACATCAGCCACGCGATGGATGCCATCTGGATCCAGGAGGATGCCGCCGAGTACAGCTTCCTCGGCCTCCAGATTTTGTGGTGGCACGGAGTCGGGCAGTGACTCAAATTGTGGTTCGCGTGAGCTTGCAGCTTTGCCGAAGGCTCGAGCGCCCTCTGCGGCGGCATCGCCGCTATTGGGTAAGGGGACGCTCACCATGGTGATGGGCTGAAGTTAAGGAGAAACCCACTCTGACTTGCTCGGCAACCTCTAACAGAGATTGGCTTGTGTGGAGAGCTCAGTAGCTCGTCACTTCGAGGTTGATTTCGGCTGTGACTTGACTATGCAGCTTGACCTGCACCTTGAAACTGCCGGTGCGGTGGATTTCGGGAACGGTGATGTCGCGGCGATCGATTTCCTTCTTTGTGGCCTCTTGAATCACTTCGGCCACATCCCCATTGGTGACCGTTCCAAACAAGACATCGTCTTCGCCTGTTTGCTTCTTGACGGTGAAGCGTCCGATTGTGACCAGAGCGGTTTGGAAGTCGAGAGCGGCTTGCTTCAGCGCGGCCTCTTGCTCGACTTGCTTGGCCCGTCGATGCTCAACTTGCTTGAGAACGGCAGGGGTCACGGGTACAGCCTTGCCATAAGGAAGCAGGTGGTTCCTGGCATAGCCAGGAGCGACCTCCACAAGATCGCCGTCCTTGCCCAGGCTGAGGATGTCCTCTTTTAGAACGATTTGTACGCGCTTGGCCATGGAGATAACAGGACGGACGACGACTGATTAGCGATCGATCACCTTACGACGTGATCGGCAACTGAATTTTGCTGGCTAAGCCGAGGGCGCGCATGAACCGGATGTGTTGCCAGGTGAGGTCGATTTGACCTGCTTGCATTCCATGAATGGCGGAATGGGGAAAGGCGTGGTGATTGTTGTGCCAGCCTTCGCCAAATGTGAGGGCGGCAACCCAAGGGTTGTTGCGTGATTTGTCACCGCTTTCAAAGACAACGCTTCCCCAGCAGTGAGTGGCGGAATTGACAAGCCAGGTGATGTGATACACCACAACAAGGCGAAGGAAGATGCCCCAGAGAACCATCGACCAACCACCAGCACCGCTGGCTTGACCGATCCAGAACAGCAGAGCTCCTAGGGGGAGTTGAAGCAGCAGAAAGTATTTGTTCAGCCAGCGGTAGTAAGGGTCGCCGACTAGATCGCTGGTTAAGCGTGGCACCGTTCTCATGGCTGGAATGGGCTCAAACATCCAGCCCATATGGCTCCACCAGAAGCCCCGATGGCTGTTGTGGTGATCGGCATCTGTATCGGAAAACTTGTGATGGTGGCGATGGAGGCCCACCCAGTCGATGGGACCGTGCTGACAGCTCAAGGTGCCGCAGGTAGCAAAGAAGCGCTCCAGCCACTTGGGAACACGGAATGAACGGTGAGAGAGCAGTCGGTGGTAGCCGATGGTGACGCCCAAGCAGGCGGTGACCCAATAGAGGACGAGCATGGCGGTGACCCCTTGCCAGCTCCAGAAACGGGGCAGCAGGGCAACGATGGCGAGAATATGAATAGCGATCATGAATCCGATCGTGCCCCAGCGACGAGCTTCTTTGGGGGCATGGCCAGTTCTCGAGCTGATCGGGCGCTGAAGCCTGGAAGATAGTTCTAGGGCCTTGTGCGAGGCTACTGGTCGACTCACTGTCGAAGGCGCTGTTATCACTCTGGAAGCCATGAGCGATCCGTCGAATGTTTGCAAACTATACACGATACGGATCCGTATTCAATGACCACGCCCAATGTTGAATCTGATCCTGCGACCAGGGGCTACCGCGAGCGGTTGGATGATGGGCGGAGAGCCATGGCTCATCTCATTCATGTCTGGCATGAGCGCAATGGCTGGTCGCATAAGGTCTTGCCGGCCTTCGCTGAATGCCTGGATCTGGGCCGCGTGCACAATTCGCAGATCTCAAATCTGCGTAATGGCAAATTGGCTTCGCCTGGCCCCGAAGTGTTTTTGGCCCTTGGCCAGGCCAATGCCATTCTTCATGTAGGCCTTGAACCCATTCGGGAGCGCCTGAGTCAGGGCCACCCTGATTTGCTCAAAGTGTTGACGGAAAGTGCGCTGCCTTTGGAGCGGGTTGATGGCACGCCGCTCGGGGCCGGTGACCTGTTTGAGATTTTTGTCGGATTGGCGCCTTTGCCAGCAGGTTTTGATTGGAGGATTGAAGAGGATGAGGCTGCAGCCTTGAGCGCGGCACTTGCTGATCGCCTTTGCCAGGGCAAATCTTGGCGCCTCTGTCGAGAAAAGGTGATGGCGGCTTATCCAGCCAGTAAGTCTCAGCGGCGCGAGCGCTTTGCTGCGGTCATGGCTGGTTTAAGGGATTACAACGCTGAGGAACTTGATGGCGAATTGCTGGATCTACATGCCACACAGGTGGCTCTTGGTGGTGTTGATCGCAGGGGGGCAGAAGGATTCCTGGATGATCTACGGCTCACGGCCGTGAAGATGACCGATCAAGACACATCGGGCGTGTAGCGAGCCTGCTGAATCTTGCGGGCTAGACCGAGAAAGCGGAGCACCTTGATGTGTTGCCAGGTGATGTCGAATTCAAACCAGCGCAAGCCATGCTGAGCACTGGCAGGAAATGCATGGTGGTTGTTATGCCAGCCCTCGCCAAAGGTGAGTAGGGCGACCCACCAGCAGTTGCGGGAGAGATCGGGGCAGTCGAAGTTTCGATAGCCGAAGGCATGGGTTGCTGAGTTCACCAACCAGGTGACGTGATAGACGACCACCAGTCGGAGCGGGATTGCCCAAAGCACGAGGCCCAAGCCGCCACCATGGATCTGGGCGAGTTCTCCGTACCAGTAAAGCGCGAGTCCTAGTGGGATTTGCAGCAGTAGGAACCAGCGATCCAGCCAGCAATAGAAAGGGTCACGTTGCAGATCACTGGTAAAGCGGTCTGTGTGTTGCAAGGCGGGAATCTCATGCAGCATCCATTCGCTGTGGGCCCACCAGAGACCACGAGCAGCGTCATGGTGATCGTTGGGCTGATCGGAGTAGCAGTGGTGGTGTCGATG
>CATBLW010000074.1 GCA_949486985.1 Prochlorococcus marinus str. MIT 9215 | reverse complement strand
TCAGCTCAGACCCTTGCCGAGCTGCAGTTCGAGATCGAAACCCTGCAAGAGCTGGAGAAGCTCAGCAAACGGGTGGTGGATCAGCGCACGGATGCCAAGTGGCGTGAGCTGGACAAGATCCTTAATGACCCATTGATGAAGCAGGCCAACGGCGCACGGCGCAAGTTGGTTCTCTTCACTGAGTTCAAGGACACGCTGACCGACTTAGCCGGCAAGATCCGTGACCGCTTGGGGCGCCCTGAAGCGGTGGTGGAGATCCATGGCGGGGTCGCCCGTGATCGGCGCAGACAGATCGTGCATGCCTTTATGAACGACCCTGAAGTCGTGGTGCTGCTGGCCAACGATGCTGCTGGTGAAGGTGTGAACCTCCAGCGGGCACATCTGATGGTGAATTACGACCTCCCTTGGAACCCAAACCGGCTTGAGCAACGCTTCGGGCGGATCCATCGGATTGGTCAGAAGGAGGTTTGCCATCTCTGGAACCTGTTGGCGAAAGACACGCGCGAGGGCGACGTCTACATCCAGTTGTTGCAGAAGCTCGAAGCAGCGAGAGAAGCGCTTGGAGACAAGGTTTTCGACGTGTTGGGGCAACTCTTTTCTGGCCGGTCACTGCGTGAGTTGTTGATGGATGCCGTTCGCTACAACGAGCGCGCGGATGTGAAGGCTCAGCTTGAGCTGGAGATCGATGGAGCTGTTGACCAGCGCCATCTGGAGGACCTCCTCGCGCAGCGGGCTCTGGTGCGGCAGGGGATGGACACAGCCAACGTCGAAAAGCTGCGGCAGCAAATGGAACGCGCCATGGCCAGACGGATACATCCCCACTACGTGCATGACTTCTTCATCGAGGCTTTCAAGCGTCTTGGCGGCAAGGTGAATCCCAGGGAGAAGGGCCGCTATGAGATCACCTATGTACCTCCCCTGCTGATGGATCGGAACCAGCAGATCGGCATTGGTCTGCCCGTTCAGCCACGTTATGAGCGGATCTGCTTTGAAAAGGAGCACGTCTCCGACAGCCCACGAGCCGAGCTCGTCAGCCCTGGGCACCCTTTGCTTGAGGCCTGCATCTCCCTGGTGATGGAGCGTGATGGCTCAGTGCTGGGGCAGGGGGCTGTCCTGGTGGACGAGCGGGATCTGGGCAGTGAGCCTCGGCTGTTGTTCTGCCTGGAACATGGTCTTCAGGACGCTCGCAAGACGCGAACAGGTCATCAACAATTGATCTCAAACCGGCTGCAGTTCCTAGAAATCAGCCGGAGTGGGGATGTGAATCCTGCGGGGTCTGCTCCCTATCTCGATTACAGGCCACTGCAGGACGCCGAGCTGGAGCTGACAGCACCGCTACTGCAGGAGAGCTGGTTGGCCCAGGACTGGGATTCGGTTGTGCTTCAACACGCCATGGCAACGGTGGTGCCGCAGCACCTTGAGGAGGTGAAGCAGGAGAAGCTCGAGCGGCTCGCCAAGGCTGAACGCGAAATCAATGCGCGGATGACGCGGGAGATCAACCACTGGAGCCGTCGCTACGAAGAGCTCAAGCTGCAGGAACAAGCCGGCAAACAGGCTCGGCTTCCAGCTCAGGTGGCAAGGGAACGAGCCGAAGTGCTGGTGAGTCGTCTAGAGAAGCGCCTAGCGCAACTGAAAGCGGAAGCTCAGATCACGGCCAAGGTTCCCAACATCAAAGGAGGAGCACTGGTCATCCCAGCCGGACTGTTGCTGAGCCTTCAAGGACAGGGCCAACCTGATGCGGTGGATTCAGCAGCTCGCAAGCGGGTGGAGCTTCTAGCCATGAACGCCGTCTTCGATGCAGAGAAGGCGATGGGGAGGATGCCGAAGGACGTCAGCGCACAACGCGGCCTGGGTTACGACATCGAGTCGATGGATGCTGAAGGCAACCTCTTCTTCATTGAGGTGAAGGGTCGTATCGAGGGAGCTGACTCCGTGACGCTCACGATCAATGAAGTGAATACAGCACGCAACTCACCTGAGCGTTTCCGATTGGCGCTGGTGAGTGTGGCGGGTGATGCCGCATCGCCTCCGGTCTATGTGAGTGGCGTCGATTGGGGAATTCCTGGGTTTGGGGACACACAGATCACCAAGAACCTGCAACAACTTCAAGCAGCCGGCCGAGCACCTCACTGATAACGATGACTGACTACCCCGTAAAACGCCGCAAGAAACTGATTGAGGTTGCCATCCCTCTGGAGGCGATCAATGCGGCATCGGCTCGGGAGAAGAGCATCCGCCATGGCCATCCGAGCACCTTGCATTTGTGGTGGGCACGGCGGCCTTTGGCAGCAGCAAGGGCAGTGATCTTTTGTCAGATGGTGGATGACCCATCAGCAGTGCCTGAGGAGTTCCCCACCGAAGAAGTTCAAGAGAACGAGCGGTTGCGGTTGTTTGCCTTGATCAGTGAGCTAGTGACCTGGGAGAACACCACCAATGAGGAGGTGCTGAACCAGGCGCAGGAAGAGATGCGCCGGAGTTGGCGTCGCTGTTGCGCCGACAACGTCGATCACCCGGAAGCAGCAGAGCTGTTTAACCCAGAGGAGCTGCCTAGCTTCCATGATCCCTTCGCCGGGGGAGGGGCCTTGCCACTGGAGGCCCAGCGCTTAGGGCTGGAGAGCTACGCCAGTGATCTGAACCCGGTGGCGGTATTAATCAATAAGGCAATGATTGAAATCCCACCAAAATTTTCTGGTCAACCTCCAATAAACCCGGAGGTCCAAAAAAAGAAGACAATAATCGCCAAGCAATGGAAAGGGACCCAAGGACTTGCAGAAGATGTTCGTTTTTACGGCCAATGGATACGCGATGAAGCCGAGAAGCGAATCGGCCACTTTTACCCGAAAACGAAGATTACTCAGGAGATCGTAGATGATCCATCAAATCCTCGCCCTGATCTGAAGCCTTACATAGGACAAGAGCTCACGGTTATCGCTTGGCTGTGGGCACGAACCGTAAAAAGTCCCAATCCTGCTTTCTCGCATTTAGATGTCCCATTGGTTTCTACTTTCATGCTTTCAACAAAGAAGGGCAAAGAAGTATATGTTGAACCTGTTATTGATGGTGATACCTACCACTTCACGTTGAAAACCGGCAAGCCTGAGAATCAGGAAGCAGT
The DNA here is from genome assembly GCA_949486985.1 of Prochlorococcus marinus str. MIT 9215. GTDB lineage: Bacteria > Cyanobacteriota > Cyanobacteriia > PCC-6307 > Cyanobiaceae > MIT-9215. Next base: position 6,243 of record CATBLW010000074.1, on the reverse strand, counting down.
TAAAAATGGTACAAAGATTGGACGTGGTGGCAATTTCTCTTGCCTGTTGTCAGGTACTCCTATTCCAGTGTCGGGGATACGCAACCAAGGCCTCGCAGGAACGATGGGTTCACGATTGATGGCGATTGTATTAGAGGGGCCACGCGGTCGTATTTATCTCGCGCCACAACCAGAGCATGAGGCAATAGCAAAAAAAGCTCAATCTGAATGGCGACCAGACACCGAGATAAACCATAATCCCCGTGATATCCGTACGCAGCTATATGGTCTTAATACGTACGGTGATCTTTTCACAGATCGCCAGCTTATCGCACTAACTACTTTCTCTGATCTAGTGAGCGAAGTCGCTAACAAAGTCAGGAGTGATGCCCATCAATCTGACTTTTCTGATGTTAATCGATCTATCTTTGACCATTCGATTGACTTAGATCAATACTCGAAGGCGATAGCTATGTATGCGGCTTTTGCGCTTGGTCGGTCTGCAGACTATGGATCAGGCATTTGCACATGGCATAACGGACCAAAGATGCAAGCTTTGCGCAATACATTTGGCAGGCAGGCCATACCGATGTCGTGGGACTTTGCGGAGGGTAATCCTTTTTCAAGCTCAAGCGGAAACTGGCTTAAAAATGTTGAGTGGGGAGTGAAGGCGATTGAAAGGCTCCCGTCACAAGTTGTGGGCCAAGCCTTTCAATTGGATGCTCAAACTCAGTCTTTAAGTCATGGCAAAGTAGTTTCCACGGATCCTCCTTACTACGACAATATTGGCTATGCCGACCTTTCTGACTTCTTTTATGTATGGCTGCGGCGGTCTTTGAGGCATTTTTTTCCTGGCCTTTTTGCGACGCTGTCTGTCCCCAAGGCAGAGGAGTTAGTTGCCACTCCCTATCGTCATGGGAATAAGGATAAGGCTGAAGAATTCTTCTTAAATGGCATGACTAAGGCAATGAATCAGCTTGCCTCTCAAGCTCATCCCGGCTACCCGCTCACGATTTACTACGCCTTTAAGCAATCTGAAACTAAGCGCGAGGGCGGCACAGCCAGCACTGGTTGGGAAACGTTTCTTGCAGCCGTGATTGAGGCAGGACTAGCCATCACAGGCACCTGGCCGATGCGCACTGAGCTCGCCAACCGCATGATCGGAGCAGGTGCAAACGCCCTCGCATCCAGTGTGGTGCTGGTCTGCCAGCGTCGCGATCCTGATGCCGCCATCCTCTCTCGCAATGCCTTCCGCCGCGAGCTGCGACAGCGCCTCCCTAAGGCGATCAAGGAGCTGGAGCACGCCAACATCGCCCCGGTGGACGTGGCCCAGGCTGCCATCGGTCCTGGTATGGCGATATATAGCCAGGCCAAGACTGTGCTCAACCCCGATGACTCTTCGATGAGTGTTCGTGACGCACTGGTTGAGATCAATTCGGCGCTAGATGAATACCTCGAAGAAGATGAAGGATCCTTCGATGCTGATACACGTTTTGCGCTTACTTTCTTCGAGAGCTATGGATACGAAGAACGCCCTTATGGAGATGCAGAAGGTCTAGCAGTTGCGAGAAATGTATCGGTTCAAGGTGTCACTCAAGCAGGGATTCTGAGCGCTATTGCTGGCAGAGCTCAATTGCTTCGCCGTGAGCAACTTGATAACGATTGGGATCCATCTAGTGACGATCGGCTCTGCGTCTGGGAAGCCACTCAGCACTTGATCAAAAAGCTGGATACAGGCGGCGAAGCATCAGCCGCGGCCCTTCTCGCACAGCTCAAGAATCTTCCTGGGCAAGGAGAGCTGGCTTCGAACTGTCGTGCTCTTGCCTACGGCCTCTACAACCACTGTGAAAAGACAAAGCAAACAGAGGAAGCACGCGCTTACAACGGGCTCGTGATTGCCTGGCCAGAACTTGAACGCCTTGCGGCTTCACGGGCATCTGCATCTGCTGTTCAAACCTCTCTGATCTGAAAGACTTATGGCTCTCCTCATCAATACTCAAGGCCATCAGTTTTTTATCGAAGTCAAGGAACCTATCGAAGAAGCTGACTCAGTCACGCTCACGATCAACGAATTGAATACGGCGCGTAATGCTCCTGATCGCTATCGATTGGCTTTGGTGAGCATGTCCGGTGATGCTGCATCGCCTCCTCTCTATGTCATTGGTATCGACTTGGAACTTCCATTATTAGGGGACACTCAGATCACCAAGAACCTTCAGCAGTTTCCGGCGTCTGGGAGGGCACCGCATTGACCATGGGCAAAACAAGTGACGAACTTGACTCGAAAGAACTTGAATTGATTGATGAATGGCCCATTGCTCTTGAAGGTTGTATCGAAGGCCTAATGGTCGAGGCAGGAGCAGGGAAGGCCTTGGCAGCCTTGAAACTGCCGAACGACTACGAAGACGGATGCTTTGTCTTTGACATTGGTAACCGCTCTTCTCACTCAGAAAAGTGGTTCCAGCCGGATTGGGTCAACCAGCGATGGAAGGTGATGCACAGCGGCCCTGAGAAAGGAATCCTGGATCTATCAGTGGCCACGAAAGGGACAAAAAGTGTTGCCGCTGTAGCAACCAGAGCCGGCTATGTGGCTTGCTGGGAGCTTGGCAGCGAGGTGGGCTGCATGATTGAGAGCGAATACGGCGTACGGGCAGTCGCTGTTCATCCCAATACAGGCTTGCTGACTGTTGGCACAGGACGGAAAGTACTCGACACCGTTTCTAAAGCGATTGCTGAGGTTCAACTCTGGTGCACTGACAGCAAGGAAATGCTTCACAAGCAAAGGCTTCCTGGTTCTTGCGTGATCAACATGCTCTGGGTGCACCATGAAGATGGGCTTTTAGATAGCTACGTCCTTGATTTGGTAGATGGCAGGCCGATCGGCAAGGACCGTGCATGCGTGGTGATGGAAAGTGGAGCGTTAGAAGTGGTTTTAGCGGTAACTACGGAGACAAGAAATCAACGAGGCGGTTTTATCACCTTGTTGGATCCTCAGTTACTAACAATTCTCGATATGGCCGAAATTCCTGAGGCGTCTGGCCTTGGTGTCATCTCTGCCTGGCCAGAAAGAAGAGAGATCTGGGCTGGTGGCTTTCGTAGCCTTGAAAATCTCTATGAGACATACAACCCGAAACTCAATCTGTGGACGGCACCTCAGAAAACAGCAGCCAAAATCACTAAGGGACTATGGCTTTCTGACGGCAGGATGCTTAAGTTTTCCCGCGACCGATCTGACGCATGGGTTGCTCAGGTCTGGGGAACACTTAGCTGCGGAGACATCTCCGTAACCAAAAAGCTTGATCAAATTCAGGCTGCAGGCCAAGGCCCCCACTGATTGATATGAGCGACCACCCCGTAAAACGCCGCAAGAAACTGATCGAGGTCGCCATCCCTCTGGAGGCGATCAATGCAGCTTCAGCCAAAGAGAAGAGCATTCGCCATGGGCACCCGAGCACTCTGCATTTGTGGTGGGCACGGCGTCCGCTTGCAGCAGCGCGTGCGGTGATCTTCTGCCAGATGGTGGATGACCCTTCAGCGGTGCCGGAGGAGTTCTCTACGGAGGAAGCCCAGGAGAACGAACGGCTGAGGTTGTTCGCCCTGATCAGTGAGCTGGTCACCTGGGAGAACACCACTAACGAACAAGTATTGGGTCGCGCACGGGAGGAAATCAAAAGGAGCTGGGAGAGGGCCTGTGCTGATAATGCTGATCATCCAGAAGCAGAAGAACTGTTTAACCCCAAGAAGCTGCCGGGTTTCCACGACCCATTTGCTGGTGGTGGGGCGTTACCGCTGGAGGCACAGCGCCTAGGGCTTGAGAGCTACGCCAGTGATCTGAACCCGGTGGCGGTGCTGATTAACAAGGCGATGATCGAGATTCCGCCAAAGTTTGCTGGAATGCCTCCAGTGAATCCGGAAGCACGCAACAAAAAGGAGTTGATTCAGCGGCAGTGGATGGGTGCAGAAGGTTTAGCCGCAGACCTCATTTACTACGGAGAACGTATTTACCAGGCAGCAAAATGGAAGACAGAAAAGCAATACTCAAAGATATTGATATCTGAAAAGATAATCAGTAATCCCAAGAATCCTCGGCCGGACCTCGCCGAATTGCGTGGACATTATGTCGAGCCAATTGCGTGGATTTGGTCTCGAACCGCAAGAAGTCCAAACCCATCCTTTAGCGGTGTCACACCACTACTTTCTTCATTTCTTCTATCCAAGAAGAAAGGATCTGAAGCATATGTGCAACCAGAGGTCGTTGATGGGCTTCTTCAATACTGGGTTCGTCATGGTTCACCTACAGATCCAAAATCTGCAGAAAGAGGAACCAAGTTAGGTGGAAGCCATAGCAGTTTTAGATGCTTGCTCTCTGGCGACCCTATATCTTTTAAATACCTTAGGGAGGAAGGAAAGGAGGGGCGTCTTGGCCAAGATCTTATTGCAATAATAGTAAAACATGCCGGAAAGCGAATATATTTATCCCCCTCTGATGCAGAACTTATACCAGTACCCATTAACGAAATCAGTTGGCTCCCTGAACAGGAGATTTGCCACTGGCCTGGATGTACAAATGTTGTAGTTTATGGTCTTACTGCCTTTAAAGATCAGTTCACTAACAGACAACTATTCGTCCTTAACGCATTTGCCGAAGCCGCCAAGCAGATGCGTGCCGAAATCGAGCATGATATCAACGAGTTTGATTTTGCTGATGACATCAAGCATGACTATCTGAAGTCTTTGTATTTGTTGGCTAGTCTTGCTATTAGTAAAGAAACTATTTTTCTTACAACACAGTCTCGTTGGCGTGTAGGTGAAAACAAAACGGCTCCAGGATTCGGAAGGCAGGCATTGCCCATGCTATGGGATTTTGCTGAGATCAACCCTTTTTCAGGGGCAGGCGGTGATTTTTATGGGGTGATAAAAGGCATCGCTAAATCACTTCTCAATGGTCCTATTTCCCCTTTGCCTGGAGCAGCACTTCAGCTAGACGCTGCTTCGAGTCACAGTATTAACAATTCAGTGGTTTCGACAGACCCTCCATATTATGACAATATTCCATACGCAGATCTTTCTGACTATTTTTATGGGTGGCTACGCATGCTGCTTGCTGCAGACTATCCAGACCTTCTTGGAACAATTTCAACTCCAAAGAGTGAGGAACTTGTCGCTACACCATCTAGGCATTCCTCGAAAGTAGAAGCAGAGTCCTTTTTTCTCAGAGGAATGCAGAGGGCGATGTTGCAAATAGCCAATCATGTTCATCCATTATTTCCTGTAACTATATATTACGCATATAAGCAATCCGAAATATCAAAAGAAGGTGCTGTATCTAGCACGGGCTGGCAATCATTCTTGCAGGCTCTATGTGATTCGAATCTTCAACTAAATGGAACCTGGCCTCTTCGCACGGAAAACTCCACACGTTTAAGAGGCCAGTCTGCGAATGCCCTTGCATCAAGCATTGTATTGGTCTGCTATAGACGATCAGAGACAGCTAAAACACTATCGAGGTCAGAATTTAGACGCGATATCCGACATGCCATACCTAAAGCTTTAAGCGAGCTAGAAAAAGCAAATGTAGCTCCGGTTGATATTCCGCAAGCGGCCATTGGGCCTGGGATGGCAGTTTTCAGCAGTGCAAAGGCTGTTGTTAATCCTGATGACAGCTTTATGTCAGTCAAGGATGCGTTGATTGAAATCAACTCAGCACTTGATGAGTATTTGTCGCAAGACGAGGGAGAACTAGATCCAGACAGTCGATTTGCTCTGACATTTTTTGAGGGCTATGGCTATGAAGAACGCCCTTACGGAGATGCTGAAGGCTTGGCGGTCGCGCGGAATATCTCAGTTGAAGGTGTATCTAGTGCAGGGATTCTTAGTGCAATTGGTGGCAGGGTTCAGTTGCTACGCCGTGAACAACTTGAAGACGACTGGGATCCATCTCAAGACGATCGTCTTTGCGTTTGGGAAGCAACTCAGCACTTGATCAGGAGCCTTGATTCGGGAGGCGAAGCATCAGCCGCGGCCCTTCTTGCTCAGCTCAAGAACCTCCCTGGGCATGGAGAACTTGCAGCTAACTGTCGTGCTCTTGCCTATCGCCTTTACAACCACTGTGAGAAGACAAAGCAGACAGAAGAAGCACGTGCTTACAACGGCCTTGTGATCGCTTGGCCTGAGCTTCAACGCCTTGCTACTTCACAGGCATCTGCATCTGCTGTTCAAACCTCTCTGATCTGAACCTCTAATGGCCATCTCCAATCGCGACCG
>CATBLW010000073.1 GCA_949486985.1 Prochlorococcus marinus str. MIT 9215 | reverse complement strand
TGTTTAACGATCCCACTGAGCGCCATTGGTTGGAGCAGCTTGTGCATCCAATCGTGCGGCAGCGGTTTGCTTCCGAACTGGCTCTCCTTGCTGAAGCGACTTCAGTCGTGCTGATGATCCCTTTGCTATTTGAAGCAAACCTCACTGATCTATGCAGTGAGGTTTGGTTGGTGGATTGCAAGTCTGATCAACAATGCCAACGGTTGATGAGTCGCAACGGTCTGTCGCGGGAAGACTCAGAACGGCGCATCGCTGCGCAATGGCCAATGAGCCAAAAACGAGATCTTGCCGATCTGGTGATCGACAACAGCGGGTCGCCAGGCAACTGGAAACAGTCGGTCGACCAAGCACTCAGCCACAAACAGCCATAAGGATCCGTCGTCAAGATGAAAACAACTCAGGACTGCAGATAGCAAATAAGGCTGATCCAATAACCAGTGATGAACGCTATCGCTTGCGTTCACCATCAACCACCTCAAGATCCCAAGCCTTTGGCCACTCAGCAGAACAGTTCATACGGCGACTAAGTGTTCAACTGACGTGGTCAATTCAAGTGATCAAGTGCATGCATCAACTGCAGCCATCAACCCTTTAACTTCTGGCTCAGAATCTGATTGGCAAGTTTGGGATCGGCTTTGCCGCCTGTTTTTTTCATCAACTGACCAACAAAGAAACCCTGCAGTTTGGTCTTGCCACCGCGGAATGCTTCCACCTCGTCAGGATGGGCTGCCAGCAATTCTTCAACGATCGTTGTGATCGCAGCAGGGTCGCTAATCATGCCGAGGCCACGTTCATCGACGATGGCCTTAGGAGAGCCACCCTTCTCCAATAATTCAGGCAAAATTTCCTTGGCAATCTTGCCGCTGATCTTGCCGCCATCAATCAGTTTCACCATCTCTGCCAACTGCTCCGGCCGCAATGGCAGTTCGCTATAGCCAAGGCGATTGGCATTCACATAAGCAGCAATATCTCCCTGGATCCAATTGGCAACGCCCTTGGCCTCAGCACCAGCGGCAACAGCTGCTTCGAAGTATTCAGCCATCGATCTCTCATCGGTCAGCACGCGAGCGTCGTAGACCGACAGCCCAAACTCCTCGGCATAGCGATGGCGCTTGGCACCCGGCAGCTCAGGCAACTCAGCTCGCCAGCCTTCCCGCCGCTCTTCATTCACCTCAATCGGACCTAGATCTGGATCAGGGAAGTAGCGGTAATCACTGCTGCCTTCCTTGGAACGCATGCTCTTGGTGATCTGCTTGCCCTCGTCCCAAAGACGGGTTTCCTGCACCACAGGCTCGCCAGTCTCATACGCCTTGATCTGACGTTGAATCTCATACTCACAGGCCTTCTGAATCGCCGAGAACGAATTCATGTTCTTGATCTCAACCTTGGTGCCAAAGGGTTCATCAGGCCCCTGCCGCACTGAGATATTGACATCACAACGCAGAGATCCTTCCTGCATGTTTCCATCAGAGACACCCAGATAACGCATGATCCGGCGAATCTCTGAGGCGTATTCCGCCGCCTCGCGACCCGTGCGTAAATCCGGCTTGCTGACGATCTCAGCGAGTGCCACACCAGCGCGGTTGTAATCCACCAAGGAATGGGTAGAGCCAGCTAAGCGATCACTACCTGCATGCACAAGTTTGCCGGCGTCTTCCTCCATATGAAGACGCTCGATGCCAATCCGCTTGGTATAGGTGTCTTTCCCCTTCTCGGCGACCTCAACGTCGATCCAACCCTCTTCTGCAATCGGCTCATCAAACTGAGAGATCTGATAGTTCTTCGGCAGATCTGGATAGAAGTACTGCTTCCTATCGAACTTGCTGTGCTCTGCAATCTGCAGATTGAGCGCCATTCCTGCCTTGACGGCATACTCAAGAACCTTCTGATTCAGTACTGGCAACGTGCCAGGTAAACCACACACCACAGGGTCGATATGGATGTTGGGGTCATCACCAAAAGTGGTGGAAGCAGAGGTAAAGATCTTGCTATTGGTGCCCAGCTGCACGTGAGTTTCCAAACCAATCACTGGTTCCCATGTGCCTTGGCCCGAGCTGGCAGACGCTGCCATCACTGATCTCCGATCCACTGATTTGCTCATGATCCTATGGAAAGACAGGTCATAAGGATCCATCGAGCCTCGCGAGCTGAAACACTGACCCCTTGCTTCCATCCACTCTCTTCTGACCATGACAGCAGTCAATACTGAGCCGGTATTGATCCTTGGCGGCGGTCTGATGGGCCTTGCTGTCGCCCATCAACTGGCTCGCCATGGCCGCCCTGTCGAAGTACTTAGCCGCCGCCGCAGCGAAGCCGCAGGCTTTGTCGCTGCAGGCATGCTGGCGCCCCATGCCGAAGGCCTCAGCGGTGCACAGTTGCAACTGGGACAAATCAGCCTCGAGCGCATCCCAACCTGGGTGGAGCAAATCGAAGCCGATAGCGGCCTGAGCTGTGGGCTACGAACGTGCGGAATCGTGGTTCCCTTTGCCACATCAGAGGAGCGAGATGTCTATCCCACAGCGAGCCTGGGTCAAGCACTTGATCAGGCTGAACTAGCAAAAGAAATTCCAGGCATCGGCCCTGGTTGGCAAGCTGGCCTGCTTTTCCCTCAGGATGGCCAAATCGACAATCGTCGCCAGTTGATGCGAGCACTGGAGAAGGCTTGCGTTGGCCTCGGTGTTCGCTTTCAAGAAGGCATTGAAGTGCAAGAGGTGCTTCAAGACGGCCATGGCTTCCAAGGAGTGCGAATACGCAACGCAGAAGGAGAACTGCAAACACTCGCAGCTCAACACGCTGTGCTCTGTGGTGGCGCCTGGAGCTCCCAACTGATGCCTGAACTACCGGTTGCTCCCGTCAAAGGGCAGATGCTGTCGCTGCAGGGACCCCGTGACGCCCTGTCCAGAGTGATTTTTGGTCCGGGCACGTATCTGGTGCCCAGGGAGGATGGATTGCTTGTGGTGGGGGCAACAAGCGAGCCAGATGCTGGGTTTACAGAAGGTCTCACCCCATTCGGCCAAAGGCAATTACAGGCCGGCATTGCCGCTTTATTACCAGAAGCCAAACAATGGCCACCTATGGAACGCTGGTGGGGCTTCCGGCCCTGCACCCCTGATGAAGGCCCATTACTCGGACGTTCCTCCATCGACGGCCTTTGGCTGGCCACCGGCCATCACCGCAATGGCGTTCTTCTCGCAGCAATCACAGCTGAACTTCTGGCCGCCTGCTTGAGCGAGGCCCCACTCAACGACAGCCAGACCTCGCTACTGGATGCATTCCGATGGAACCGGTTTCAGCCAGAACGATGAAATCCAACGCCTCTCAAAAAGCCTCTCAGCAAGGTCCCCAACAGCACGTCAAAGGAACCTGCTGTTAGGGGATTCGATAGGCACTCAGAGCGAGACTAAAAGCCTTTAACGATCTGCCTTTAGGAATCAGCCCTCAACGCGCCATACCTGGTCAGAAGGACTCCAATCATTGAGTTCGTCTGCCGCAAACCAGAGGCCAATCTCAAACTGGGCCGTGTCGGCACCATCGGAACCATGAATCACATTGCGACCAATGTTCACGGCTAAATCACCACGAATTGTTCCTGGCTCAGCTTCCAAAGGCTTGGTCGCACCGATCAACTTGCGTGCACTGGCGATGACGCCATCGCCCTCCCAAACCATGGCCACAATCGGGCCGGAAGTGATGAAATCAACAAGCCCAGAGAAGAAAGGGCGCTCGCGATGGACGCCGTAATGCTGCTCAGCCAAGGCGCGGCTCGGGGTGATCTGCTTGAGGCCAACAAGCTTAAATCCCTTGCGCTCAAAGCGATTTAAGATTTC